>NZ_WLUG01000110.1:0-90051 GCF_009706505.1 Providencia sp. wls1922
TCAGTTTCTTTCATTTCAGGCATCCAGTCTCCATCATTCCAGATTTCTTCCAGCGTTTCTTCAATGTAGGTTTTCTTTTCGTTCTTTCCAAGACCATCAATAGACACATTCGCTTGAGATCCCCAGTTGATATCGATGTTTAAATCGGGGTATTTAGAGCTCAATCTTTTTGTGATCTCATTTCTCAATGCGTCGAAAGTCCCCATGGGTAACTTGCCTTTCATACTTGCAGCGAAGCGAACTTTAATTGTAACCATCTCACATCCTCCTTACATAAAACACTGTATATAAAAACAGTTAAATAATAACTGTGATTATATACAGTAAAATATTAGTAGAGGTCAAGAAATAAGGTGAAATTTATCTTATGGCTAAGAAAATGACTTCCCCAAAACCATTTAAAGAATATCGTCAAATCAAGAGGTTAAATGATAGTTGAAAATGACATAAAACCAAGGGTTAATGCCATTTAAATAATTATGAATCAATAAGTTAAGTTATTATTAAGCGCATGAATAAAATGCATATCATTAGTATGCTTAAAAATATACCATAGTGTTATTCTAATAAAATTACCGATATTGATAGAGCTCATAAACAATTCATATAAATCAAAAGGATATTAAATGAATAGTGACACTGATACAGAAAAAAAAGACTCTGTATGGGATGAAGAAATAGCAAGATTGCTTGATAAGAGAGCAACCTTTGTAAGGTGGACAAATATTATTTTAATAGGGGTTCTTGTATGCGCAGCTGTGGCTGTTGCAATTTTAATTATCAATGGTAAGGACTCGCAACGTAGTTGGATTTCAGAAACAATGACAACACCTAAAAGAAATTCACTGGTATCGGGTGACATTGTCATTTTTAAAACAGGGAAAGGTAATGAAACGAGAGCTGGTGTTTATGTCGGAAATGATGGGTCTATAAAATCAGGTAGTAATAGCTCAGAAAATGGAAGTTTCATAATGAATGACTTGGGAAATAATGGAGAGGCTTGGAATGTATTAACAGAAAAAATCAGGCAACTACAGTCTAAAAAAAGCGAAAGTGAGAAAATTGCAGATTCAATTGCAACGGTCCTTTTAAATTTATCTTTGATAATATTTATAGGCTTTGTAATGAAGGCGGTATTGGTTTTTATACGGTATTACATGCAATTAGGTGCTGATTTTGAAAATCAAAAACTTGCATATGCATTAAGCAAAGGACATGCAGGTGATTTTTCCCATATCTTAAGAAATCTTCGAAAAAACAGCATTAATTTCGAAAAAACACCAACTCTACCACAAGAGAAAATAATCCTATCGCTAATTAAATCCATGGGGAAGTCAGGAGATAAAAAATAACTATTGAATTTATGTTTCATCAGATAACTGACTGCCACTGACCGATTTTAATCTCTGGATCTTGGGGAGTTAAACCAATAAACATAAGTGTATTTAATGTAGCCTTCTGCAAAAAAAACTTTCTGCAAAACTATTTGTTATGCATTGATCTTTAAGCAATTTTTAAACAGATAATTACAGGTATAATAAGGATGTTTATAATCAATATACTTATATAAATCAATGTGTTATTTTTTTTATCTGATTGTGGTGCTGCGCCATATGGGTTGGGTTGAAGCGGCAGACTTAATCGTTAAGGGTATGGAAGGCGCAATCGCGGCTAAGACTGTAACTTACGATTTCGAACGTCAATTAGAAGGCGCTAAATTACTGAAATGTAGCGAATTCGGCGACGCAATCATTAAACACATGTAATTTATTACGTAGTGTGATTAATAACGGGAGCCTAATGGTTCCCGTTTGTTTTTTGTTCAATTATAATCTTCCCCAAAACCCCACCAAAACTCTTCCCCAAAACGGTTCAAAAAATAGGCTATTTAAATCGCAATAATTTGCCATTCTTTACCTCGGTCATCATTATATTTGTCGGTCATTTTCTGTGACTTATGACCAAGGAGTTTCTGGGTGTTGATCCCTTGCTCTCGATAGAGTCTTTCAGATAGAGAACGCTGTTCATGAAATGAAGGTGCCGACTTTTCAGCCCATGTTAGCCCGCATTTATCCCTAGCTTTTTTAAAAGTTGTCGTTAATGTGTTTGCTGTAACTTGCTCGCCCCGTTGAGCTTGAGAGGTAGTATGGCGATAATGTACGAGATATTGGCTAAGAACAGCATCTCGGCATTTTGAAATAACTTGTTTAAGTGTCATATCAATAGCATCACACTTAATTGACAGAGGGATAGCTAATTTAGATCCAGTTTTCTCTTGTTCAATATGTAACATATCATCCCAAATATCCGAGAATTTCATTTTCACGATATCACCAATCCGCTGACCGGTTACAATTGCTAGAAGCATTCCACATTGCAAATAAGGTGGGTGATTTTCTGCTTGTGCATAAATGATTTTCCACTCATCAAAAGTTAGTCGCTCCCTTTTAATTCTATTTCTAGGTTGTTTAGTCGCTAGAGCTGGATTATAACCAGGAGGTACATGACCAAAATGTTGGGCTTCTTTAAATACATCGATTAGAACCATACGTACTACTTGAGCCATTCTATCGTGCCCAAGTATTTTAACTTCATCGATAATTCTTGATATCTCTAATGCAGTAATGTCTTTAAGAGATAGGGTTCCACAATGCTGCCTAAATAAGTTTAATGGCTTAATTTTTTGTTTATATGAGTTAAATTTAAGTTCTTGAGCATCAAGTCTATCTTTTTGCACTTCTAGATATTTATCTATCCAATTAGTTACACTGATCCCAAGCTTTTTATTTTTAATACCTGAAAGGCGGTCATTAATGCTTAAAATTTGCTTTGTTTGCTGCTCTGCAATAATGGTATTAGCTTGAGATGCAACTTGCACAGCTTCTTCGGCATCTGTGCCAAGGCTATGGAATGTGCCTGTTAGTGGGTGTTTATATTGCCAGTATGTTTTTCCATTTCGTTTATCTAACTTTCGGTAGAGATTTGGAATGGTGATTTTATGAGAACGTGGTCTTGCTGCCATCTGATAAAATCCTCAATAATTTTTCATTTGCCTGTGTCGGTAATTGGGGTTTAGAAACTAAACCTACGTACCTTGAGTCACGGTCAATCATCCAACGTTTGCCAACCTTTAAAGCAGGGGGGATCATCATGTTGGCTTTGGCGTATTTAATTAAGACTTGTTGGGTGGGGGCACTATCACCAAATTCTAATTGCGCCCATGCTTCTAGCTTAATCATTCGAGACATCATAGCCTCCTGTGATATTTTTTCTCATTCTGGTCTTGCCTCATCATTAATAAAATGATCTTATCTGCAGTATCACAAGCATGTTTTATTTCAGCTTCAGTGCATGGTCGATTTTTTACACTTGCAGCTAACTTGCCTAATTTAATATCGAATTCAGTTAATAATTGTTCCTCGGGCACCCAAGGGGTTAGTTGTGGTTGTTTCATGGCGGCTACTCATTATTGAATAATCCGCCATGTTAATTATTACTAAAGAACAAATCTGATTAAGCTTAATCAATTTTTAACTGGTATAACCGAGTCAACCGGGTAACACTCTGCGATTTTCCCTTTGCCGGCTGCAATTTCTCTATCGATTAAACAATTAATTTCATCAGGGTAGATATAGCCATATGGCTCAAACTGACAATTTATTGCGCTACATACGAGTAAAAATAAACCAAACATTATTTCCCACCTTGATGTTTCGATATTGTTGGTTGTATTTCAATTTTGATATTTGCCGGTAGGTCATAGGAGACTTTGCAACGGCGGTCAGTTGAAATAAAACCGTACGATCCATCGGGAAGGGTGATTTTTACTTCTTGGTCTTTTTGATGTTCGTGTCTTAGCATTGGTCTTGCCTCTTTCGTGACATGTCACGCTAGTGAATAATAGGTCTAGTGACAGGGTAGCCTAGTTGCAGTAAAACCGCTTTTTTTACCATTGATAGAGTATGTTCTTCTTGAGTTGTCACATGCTCAGTTGTATCTGTAGACCACTCTACGCTGCATTTATTGCTTACTTCATCATGGGTGATGATAACTTCTAATTTCATGGCCATAATGTATCTCCTGATAATGCGCCCATTACTGGGCGCTTTAGGTATTAACGAACCATTAATGAACGATCACCGACTTCTAAGTGAGCACCAGGAACGTCGACGCCGTTTTCGATCGCCTCTTTAATGGCTTTTTTGTCGGGCGCCGTAATGGTTTGAACATCAACGAGAGCATCAGGAAGAGCCGCTTCATTATCAATGATGACTCGAACAACACCGGCGCGAGCCGTGAAAGTATTCTTAGTTGTTTTTAGCTTATCCATGCCAGACGTTAACAGGCAATCCAGCGCGTATTTTTTGAGGTTCTTAACCTGATTCTCGAATGATTTTTTACGATCAGCCAAACGTTTTGATTCTTCATCCAGCGTTTTAGCTTGCCCTTCTAGATTACGTGCGTGAAGCATAATTGCATCGAGCTTATCGCCTAGTTCACCTTCGATACCAACCAACGTATCGGCGATATCTTCGGCAGTAAACTCGCCGGTTTCGACGAGTTGTTGTAATTTGCTGTAGTCAGCAGCCATTGCAATAGCAGTTGTCTTGGTCATTAAATTGCCTCTTCTTTCTGGTTAAGTTGGTCTAAACACTCTTTTTCAATTTCATTTAACCGGCGCAAACGACCGTTTAAATATTTTTCATATTCACTATCGCCACGTTGTTTGGCCAATTTGGCATGCGTTGAAATTTCACGAGTTAGGTTTGACGTAATACCCCGCAATTCATTTGCAGTGACGGCGCTACGCATGGTCTCAGTGTGTCGAGTAAGCTTTTCATCTAACTCTTTACGAATACGCGTTACATCTTCAGCGTTATCCGTCGCCGCTTTGATTTCGTACTCGAGCTTGTTGCTTGCTACATATTCAGGATTATCGTGCATGCCCATAAACACATCAGAACTAAATCCAAGCATTGATAAGGCTTTTTTAATTGCATCAGTGAGTGATTTTTTAATTGCCTCACCATCGACTTTAATTCCGTAGTTCGTTTGGTAGCGATAAGGCGTGGCGCCATAACTTTCAAACTCACCGCGTGTTTCACATTCGATGGTGTACCAGAACTTGATCTTGAGCGAATGGTTCTGTTCACAAAATAATGAGCCATCAGCATCACGTAAAAATTTAGTGGCCACTTGCTTATTACGTTCATCGAGGACAGGTTCTAGGAGTGGCTTTCCATCAATGAACTTCTCTTCGATAACTTCATATCCCCAGCCTTCACCAATAGGGCCAAAGATTTCAGTTGCGCGCATAAACATGTAAGTGCTGTTAATGCTGGTACCAGTAAATCCCATCCCCTCTAAAGGCTTTGTAAATCGTGCGTCAGTGCGCTGTACGCGCTTCCAAATGCTTAGGTGGTCGTTATTGCCTTCGAGCACTTCATCGATAACGGCTGCACGATGTTCAAAATCATCTTGCTCAGAAGTAGCAGTAGGAATTGGTTTAGTAACTGCCTGCACATCGTTGCTTTCAATAACAACGGGTTCAGGTTCTTTTGTTGCTTTAGCCGGCGTGTCCTTTTTCTTACTTGTACGTTTTGGTTTATCTTGCCTGATGGTTTCTTCAGGCGCCCCATCATTAGCCGGTTTGGTACCTAAGTTATCAACTGAGAAGCGCCCATTACCTAGAGCCGTTACTTTCGTGGTTTCGGTACCAAGTTTGGAATCGATGAACGCTTTACGGGCATTAGCATCGTCAAATAATTCAGGCTTCTCTCGTGCCTCAGTTACTAATGCAAAGATGTTTTCGCGCGGTATATCTAGAGCGCTAGGGAGTGTGCGCAAGTCCATTGATAAACGTTTCCATACTTTATCTTCGGTTGCTATTAATTCTTTAGCTTTACGGATATCAGCACTACGGATAGCGTCAAAATCAACATCACCAATTAATGCAAGGGCAACCTCCATATCAATCGTGGCGTAGTCACGTTTAAGTACAGGTTCTTCTTCAATTGCTGCTTTAGAAGTAACATCTTCAGGTTTAGGATCTTCAACTAACCAACTGTTACCTAACCCAATTGCATCGATGACGGAAACATTATCATCAGCATATTCAAAAACAGCATGGGCAATTTCAGATGTTTGTTCAGCATCCATAGAATCGAGAGCTTTTATTCTTCCCAAGCCTTGAGCGATATTACGGATTTTTGGTTGCTCTGAACTTTCATTCATAAAGCTAATGGCTTTACTTACATCAGTGCGAGTAAACTGGGTTTTACCAAACAACAAGATTGCAGCGATACGAATAGTCGTATTTATTTTGCTAAACTCTTCTAATTTTGCTGGCTTCCAGCAAGTACCGTCGAATTCATTTTCTATTGCAAATGTTTCATCAAATTGGCCAACCGGTGGGCGAGGTGAGCCCATGGCATCTTCACAAACGATAGGTTCGTCAGTGTTGAAGTTATCCATAGCGTCTGGATACACTTCTGATAACTTAACCATGGCTGTTGCGGCAGCTAGTTTTGCATTTGCAGCATCGAGAGCGATAGTTAGTGGTACCGCTCCGTTAGTTCGAGCCTCGGTCGTTGGCTCAAATACACAGATAAAAGTTGTCATTGGTCTTGCCTCTTAATAAGGGATTTGTTCGTCAGTTTTAGAAATGGGTTTGCCTTCCAAACAGAGCAGCATCTGGATCTGGTCTTCCAGTAGGCTTGATTTCACCTGAGCATCAGCAAGAATTTTGCTTTGCTCGGCTTTGAGTGAGTCAATCTCTAATTGAACTAGCTCAGTATTTGACGGAGCAGTAAAGGGAATGTCGATAGTATGCTCAGCAATGACAAAGCCTAAACCAGATTCAATATCATATTTAAATGGATAAGGGCGGTATTTGTATGAGCCGTCAAATTGTTTCTGAGCATGAATGTATAAGGTGACACTTAGGGTTTTAGGTTGTGCTTTCATAGCAGCTCCTTTAAAATAACAGTGATCAGTGATTTATCATTGGTCTTGCCTCTTCTAGCGTTTGGTCGCGCTAGTAGAACTCTCGGTTAGCTTTGGTCGGCGACCCGAGGTAAAGGAACCCACTTCGGTGGGTTTTTTTACGTCTGTAAATCAATACTCGTCTTTCCGAGTTGTCTGGTCTTGCCTCAAGCTTTGGTCTAACTGTTTCCCTGGTGTGGGCTAATTTTTAAGTCTGAACACTTATCTAAACACTTGCTGTGTTTGTATTAATGAAATGAATATTAGCAGCGCTATTTTTAATTATCAATAGCATTGCTAATTATTTTAAGCGAAAAAAAGCCGCTAATATTAGCGGCGGTATTTAACTGTTTGTTTTAGTTAAGCAAAATCAACCATTTTTATTGGAAGAGATTTTATAACTTTACCTATCACACGCAAGTCATGCATCTCAGACTCTTCGATATAAAAGGTTTCATAGGCGGGATTATCTGATTTGACCGCGAGTTTTCTGCCTTTAACGCGTTGTAGTCGTTTAATGAACAGGGAATTTTCAAAACTAAACACATAGACGCCATCCCCATCAAAGAAGTCGCTATGCGTATCAACAAAGACAACATCTCTAGGATTAATTGCAGGGGACATGCTGTCACCACTGATATTAATCATCTCAATGCCTTTCAGACTTTTACGACCAAATAACTCAAAAACTTTTTCGGAAGAGAACTCGATAGATTTTATGGTATCTGGGAAGTCATTGTTAATAAAACCACCCGGGCCTGCTTTCGCATATATATCCATTAATCTCAATGTGTTGTGATCATTTCTAACCGAATGTTGCGGTTGAGCTATCTCAACATTTCGATTTGTTGACCTGACGTAGTCGAGTAAAATTTTTAATTCAGGGTTGATATCTTCAGGATCAACGCGAAGTAAAGCAGCAAATTTTAATGTGGTATCTGTATTTAACGCGGTACGGCCATTTAGGTACTGGCTAACCGCTCCTTGCGTAGCAAAACCAAGTGCCTCCGCGGCTTTTTCTTGAGTTAAGCCGAGAGATTCACGTTTGCTTTCCCAGATATTGCGTAAATTCTGGGCTGCTACCTTGTCAGATTCGGAAATTTTTCTGTTCATACTGTCTAGTTTATTTGTATTACTAATATTTTTCCAATAGCGTTGCTATTGATCTATTTAATTAGCATTGCTAATATTGCATTGTTAAGTTAAAAAGGAGCTAACAAATGAAATTAAATATCTACCTAAAGCAGCAGCAAATTAGCCAGTCTGAGTTTGCTCAGGCAGTTGGCGTGACACAGGGCTACATTAGCCAAGTCATTGCAGGAAATTACATTCCAAAGGGACGCAAAGCTATTGAGTGGGCATCGAAAACAAATTGGCTAGTAACCCCACATGACTTGAACCCGATAGATTACCCAAACCCTTACGACGGCTTACCCAAGGAGCCATCAGTATTACAGCTATCAGATTAAAAAACTGATTATTCATAATCAATTTTGCGACAGGAGACGCAGAGATGAGTTTTGATATCGATATTGTCCGCTCCGAAATTGAGAGTTGGGCTACAGAACACGGTCAAGAGCACGTAGCGATTGAGATAAGTCGTGCGTATTTGCAGATCACACGAGACAAATCACAGAGCCGCTTGCATGTGATTGAAGATGAACGAGGACAAGCGGATTGGAAAGCGATTAACAATAACCGACAGCAGATATTTCGTTGGTTGCGAGGCGACTCGAGCGCATCAATGAAAAAATTAGCAGAGCTGATGCCAGCGATTGAAATGGCGTTGCCAGCTTCGAGGTTAGCTCGAGTACGTGGCGATACAAAAAACTATTTAGCATCAGTGGCCATACAGCGATTTGCAGAAGCTATGACCGAAATTTTATTAGAGGGGCGTGACATGTCACACCGAATAAATAATGCCGTTAATGCACTCAATGCAATATCACGCCCGACCAGCGTGCACTAATTCAAGAGGCAAGACCAATGCTAAGAACGACTGAATTAATTACCTACTGCAATGGTTTTTTATTGAATGGAAAGCCAGCAGACAGAAAACAAATCGAAGACATTTTCGAGGGAAGAAGGGCGATAGCGCTCAACATTGGAGAGCAATACGAACAACAAAAACAAAAGCTACTTTTAAAGAAACTGACGCCTGAGCAGTACCAGAACGCTTGCCGTGATATCGCGAAAGCGCTGGGGGTGTGAAATGAGACCATCAGATTTGTTGCTCGATTTTGGGCGGCCTGTGGCTTACTACCCTGGTCTAGTTAAACGCTTTGGTAGCGTCAATGCGGTGATATTTTTTAGCCAGATATTTTATTGGCAGGATAAAACTGATTCTGAATTAGGGGTCTATAAGTCTTCTGAGGATATTACGGCCGAAACGGGCTTAAGCTATCGTGAGCAACTCACCGCAAGAAAACATCTTGTGAAACGTGGGGTTTTAATTGAAACGGATAGACGTCTAGAACACAAAATATATTACCGTATAGATTGCGACCAACTTGACCAAATTATGACACAACCTATTGATAATATCCCAAATGCGCAAAGCGCAATCGGGGAAAGTCACAATGGGGATTTGGCGAAACAACAAAATGAACAGCCGCCACAAGACAAATTCGACGGTGGCGGTGAAACAAATCCGCAGTTCGATCCTACAGAGATTACAACAGAGAATACTACAGAGAATACTAATGGTACGTCAGACTGTGCTGACGTACCCAAACCCTCATCAAAAATAAAATTAGATTATGGCCATATCCTTGAGGCTTATCACAGCATCTTGCCTGATATGCCATCGGTTAAAGTGATGACTGATGCACGAAAACGGATGCTGAAAAACTTTTGGCTAAAATTTAAATTTAACCAGGAACGTTGGGAAAATTATCTGTCGTACATAGCGAATCATTGTCGGTGGATGACTGAAGATCGTGATAACGGTCGTGGAGGTTTATGGCGACGCAAAAACTTGGATTACCTGATCACTGAACGTTGCTACGTGGCGGTCAAGGAGGAGCGAGCCAATGACAAATAATTATTTTGTTCCTCCCTGTAATCTTGAAGCTGAACAAGCGGTTTTAGGCGGTTTGATGATTAGCACAGACGAAGATAAGCGTCAGCATGTTATTTCGCTAATTAAACCTGAATCATTCTATCAGTGGTCACATAATCGGATTTTTGCAGAGATAGTTCGACTGATTAAAACCAATCAGCCTACTGATGTAATTACCGTAAGCGATGCGCTAACAGCTAATGGTGATTTAGACAATGTTGGTGGATTCGCCTATGTCGCTGAGCTTTGCATGTTACCAACAGCAGCAAACATAGTGAATTATGCAAGGATCATTCGTGATAAGGCCATACAGCGTTATGCGATTAATAATCTCAATAATTGCGTTGAAATGTTGATGGCCAATGATGGGCTTGAAGTGAGTAATAAACTCGCTAATGTACAGCAAGTTGTTTCAAGTATTATCGAACATGCGAAAACTGGAAAAAGTAAAGGGCTTAGACCTGCTCGTGATGTAGTAGGGGACTGGATTGAAGAAGTTGAAAGGCGTTTTGATGATCCGACGAATGCCGCTGGTTTTACTTTAGGTATCGAATCACTTGATGACTTAATGGCTCCCAAGCAAGCGCTAAGAGGATCTTTAATCGTTGTGGGTGCTAGGCCTAAAATGGGAAAAACAGCTTTCTACAACCGCGTAGCCACACATTTTGCCCTAAACCATCGGTTACCTACATTGTTGTTTAGTTTGGAAATGACGGACAGGGGGATCATTGAGCGCATGATTGCTCAAGAGGGGGGAGTCTCAGCAGATATATTCTATACCGGTGCGCATGATGATATAGAAATGGCTCGAGCATTAGCCAGAGCTGAAGAAATCGCAGAGTCGAATATGTACATCGACAGCACTCCTGGTGTTGATTTGCACCATATTATTGCTGAGTGTCGAAAGGTAAAAAGAGTTAAAGGGAAAATTGGGCTCATTGCTGTGGATTACCTGACATTAATCAAAGCTGCCCCAGCAGAACGCCGCGATATTGCCTACGGTGACATTACAACGGGTTTAAAGAACTTAGCCAAGGAAATGGATTGTGTGGTCCTATTACTAACCCAGCTTAACCGTAAACTGGAAGAACGAGCAGATAAACGACCGACACCTGCAGATAGCCGAGATACAGGACAAATTGAGCAAGATTGTGATGTTTGGATAGGCTTATACCGTGATGCGGTTTATAACAACAATGCAGATAAATCGTTGATGGAAATTATTCTTCGTTTGAATCGTGATGGAAATACCGGAACGGCTTATGGGCAGCTGGTGGATTCGTACATCAAAAACATTAGCCAAAATGAGGCTGAAAGGCTGTCGTTTAAGGGGCAAGACAAAGGGAGAGGGTATTCAAAGAAAGGGACGCAAGCGTTTTGAGTTATTCGTTGATTAATAGATATAGCTTATCTTTTAGCTATAATGTTTATAGTCATAAAATAGATGAAAGATAATATTAATGAAAAAAAATTTTAGTAAATTGGAAGAAAAATTTAAACATTTCATATCAACAAGTCTGGGGAGCATATGTTTAGATGATATGAAAGAAAGTTTTGAAAAAGGAGATGGCAGACAATATCAAATGGCTGATTTTCTTCTCAAAAAGGATAAAATTATTTTAGAAATGAAGACATTATTTAGCGATAGAAGCCAAATTGTTAATGAAAAGCTTAATGATTTAACAAAAACAGATTTGTGGTTGAAAAATAATTGGTATGGTGAAGTTCCTTTAAAGGAGTTAATTGAAAAACATCCTAATTCTGTTCAGTTTAGACAAAAAATATTAGATTTTGCGTATAGAAATATTAAAGAAAATATATTAAAAAAAGCGAACGAACAATTAGGAATTACAAAAAAAATTCTATCTATACCAAAAACGATAGGGGGGTTAGTATTACTGAATGACAAAGTCATATCTTATGATTCAAACCACCTTAGTACTGAAATATTATTTCACCTTAAAACTGGTAAATTTGAAAATATTGATTTTGTTATATTTATATCGGAAATAAATGAAGATTATATTGACCTTAATTTACTTTTAAATAGCAGTACAGGTAATGATGAGTATGTCAAATGGTATTTTGAAAGCAACTTTATGTTCAAATGGGCATCGTATAATAATGCGGGAATACAAACACATAGATAAAAGCATGGAGTATAAATTTGAAATGGAACAGAAATAATGAATATTAAAGATATAGAGTCAGAAGAAGGAATGATTTTATGGAGAGGATGTTTAAATAGCCATTTAAATCATTTGATTGAAAATTTAGAAGTTGTTAGAAATAGTAATAACTATAGGGTCGTTAAGTTATATCCATTGTATGCATCTATTATAGAAGATATTATTTCGTTAGATATTCTAACAAAACACTCCAGGTTAAATCAATGCTATATAATATCGAGGGCTCTCTTGGAAAGAGTAATCAATTATTGTTATTTGCTTTATGCCTCAAATGAAGAGTATGAATCATATGTTGATTATACTAAAAATAAAGCAGCCCGAAGCTTGTCTAGAAGTATAGAACTAGATGGCGTTAAGAAAGTTAGCGTGGAGTTTGCTAATGGTTATTATGAATTACCAGAAGATTATAAAAAAGCCGTTGATAAGTTTACTAGTAAAAATGGAAAGGAAATACCTCGATGGACAAGTTTAAATATAGATAAAAGAGCTATTTTTCTTGATGAAAAGTCAGGGAAGAATCTACTATTACATGTTCTTATGATATATGGTGACGCGTCAGAAGCTTTACATGGTACCCTTTACGGGGCATTATTTCATTTAGGAACCTATAATATTGGTTCAATACCAACAGATCAAAACTCACTTGATGAACATAGAAACAGCGCATTATCTTTTTTATATTTCATGGCATGCTCTGCTATTGGAACTTTATTTTTTGCTTTAAAGGATAATAACGTTGAAGTTAATGAGTCATATGAGCAGATGGAATCTAAATTTAAAAGTGTGACTATTAATACTGGTCTGGCTAAATCATAATTAGGCTGAGGTGATTATGGATGTTAATTGGATGAGTAAGTTTGATTGGGGTATTGCCATTGCAATTTTATCACTGTTATTTACTACAGTTGTTAGCTTTATTACAATCCGATATACAAAAAAATCTTTAGAGTACACCAAAAAATCTGTACAGATTGCAAATGATTCATTAGATGCAACGACAAAATCAGTTGTTACCTCGATCGAGATTTATGAACGCCAAAAAAGAGACGATTTTGAAAAAGAAAATACAATAACAAGAGCGGAGAAGAAAGCTTTGAATTATTTGATTTATAGTGAGGCTAATGGCAATTTTATTGTTTTTCAGCCTATTTTCGATTTTTGTACTTTTATTGGAAGTAATAAAGTAAAATACTATTTATATAATAACAAGGGGAGCGAATCATTTTTAAAGTACGCTGTAAGTGATAATGAAGAGATTGCTTTCTTGTTTTCAAAACAATCTTTAGATGTAATAGATAAATATTTACTTGATACTGCGAGAGTAGACAGCATATTAGTTGAAAAGTTAGTTTTACTAAAAATCAGTACATTAACATATAATAACTCATTTATTATCGCCTTAGAAACCATGATGAAAGCTAATTTAGATAAAAATGAATTAATGGATTTTATAAATAAGTGGATGGTGTTTGTTTCAGCATATAATAAACAATATAAAGATATAATAGACTATTGTAAGCTAAACATGAAATTGTGATATGATTATATTTAATATATAATAGTTACATTATTGGTCTGAACACCCAATCTTAACACTTGCTGTGTCTACTGAGAGAAACGTATGGCACAGCATGGCTTTATCAAAATGTCTAACGACACTCTTGTACCGGCTAATCCCGCTGCGAGAGTTTTTCTGCATTCAAAAATCAAATGTGGTGATGTGCTTTATGCTGATTTTAAGAAAGCACGAAACCCACGATTCCACCGTAAATACTTCGCATTGCTTAACCTCGGATATGAATACTGGGAACCAACCGGCGGTACTATTTCGCCTGAAGAAAAGGAGTTGGTACGTGGTTACGTTAAATTCCTCGCTTACTACACCGATAACGACGATGCCCTCCAGTCAGCTGCAGATGTTTACCTCGATGAAATAGCACAGAAACGCGCTCACAATATATCAGCGACCAAATCCTTTGATGCTTTTCGTTATTGGGTTGTAGAGCAGTCTGGTCACTATGAAACCTTTGAAATGCCGGATGGCAGCCTACGTCGTGTCGCTAAATCAATCAGTTTTGCCAAAATGGATGACCTAGCCTTTGGCGAACTCTACAAAGCCACTCTCGATGTGCTTTGGAACTTCATTTTATTCCGTAAATTCCCTACACAAGAAGCAGCTGAAAATGCGGCGGCTCAGTTATTAGATTTTACCTAGAGGCAAGACCAATGACCAAAAAATCAAAGACCAAAGAAGAGAGACAGTGGCTATCGGATGTAGCCGAACTTGGCTGTATTTGTTGCCGTAATATGGGGTATGGAGCAAGTCTCGCGGAAATTCATCATGTAAGAACGGGGCAGGGAATGGCGCAGCGAGCAAGCCATAAAGACGTTTTACCGTTATGCCCTCCTCATCACAGACCTAGCTATGATACTGGTTTTCATGCAGCGCCAAAAACATGGCAAGAAATTCATGGTACCGAGAGTGAACTACTTGAGCAAACCAAAAGAGAAGTCATGGAGCTGCGCGCATGTCGAGTATAAAAAATATTTCTGATGGACTTGTACTTGATGCAGAGCAAGAAGCCTGGTTACAAGGTTGGTTATCCAAGTTTGGTGCTTGGGTTTACAGTGGTAGATTAGAGAAACGCCAAAGCAGTATCATCGCTGAATTTATGGCAACTGTTGAAAAGCGTGATTATCCAGAAAGGGAGATGTGTAATGACGACGATGGAATGCTAATAACCAAGGTAGTTGATAAAATTTATCATATAGACCGAGTCGCATTTACGTTATTGTTATTACGCTATGCCTTTGTGAGTTCAGATCGTGCCATTGCTCGTTATTATTATGGTATTGCACAGCCACGGCAAATGGTTCGCAGAAATCGCACGCTTGAATATCGAAAGCCCTCGATGGCTACATGCCGCCGTGAGGTAAAAGAAATCATCAGTTCTGCAGAGTATTTAATTTATCCACATCTCTATAATGCATTTAAAATACGCGATAATGAGTGGAAAAAGAAAAATAATAGTAAGAACGTGTTGACTTCCTTGAGCCAATGAGCCACTATTTCAAGGTAAGTTGCCATTTTAGTAACTTCACCAACTAACCCAGCCAATGCGCTGGGTTTTTTGTTTTAACTTTCTATTTTTTATCCGTAATGGCTTGAGTTCCTCTTATCTGGAATTTCTTTTTACCTTCCATATATAAAGGCGATTTAAAGTAGGGGCCATTTTTTACTATTTCAGCGGAATTGACTAACTCTTCCATTGCATGAGCAATACCTTCTTCTAAATATGCAAAAGAATTTTGTCCTTGGGGATAACCATCTGCAATAGTTGTACATTCAATTTTAACATGTTGAATGTTATCCATGTAATTATGAAATGCATCCTGAGAAATAAATAATCCAAATTCTCTCCATGCATATTTTTTACCCCAATAATATTTATCCTTTACTAGATGAGGAGTAACCCTGTTATCATTTTTAGATTTATTTTCATCATGTTTTTGTTTTGACAAGTGTGTTGCATATAAAAAACTCATATTTTTATCTGTATTTTCCACTTTTGAAAGTGCGGAAATATCGAGTACCTTTTCATTATCCTCATTTACATAAAAACCAATATTACATCGATCACCATTCTTGAGGATTGGTTCAGAATTTCCGTAATAAACATACTCAGTTTCTGTTGTTAATGGAGTGAAAGAGTGGCGAAAATTAGTAGCTGTGACCGGAACTACTTTATAGTTTGTAACGATTAGGTCATGAATAGTTTTTAATTCTCTAGATTTCATAAGTTTATTCCTCTATTTGTTATATGAATCTTTCAATATATAAGAAATATTTATATTTTCAACCTTAGATGCCTATTGACGTCTTGTATAAGGGCAGAAAGTAACACTAAAAATTAATTTCTTTTCATTTAACTCGGGCACTCCGTAGGGGGTGAAATCATGCGTATGGATAAATATAGCAACGCAGCCTACGGCAGTGCTGGGCTAACAGCATTTTTTGCAAGCTTATCACTTTATGAGTGGGGCTTTATTATTGGGATGGCGTTCAGCATCATTCTTGGTCTCGCTACTTTTTTTATGAATAGACGGGAGCAACGAAAGCGAACGCGTTTATTCGAAGAACTGGTTCATAAAACCGACCCTCAAAACCCCTCAGCAAAAGCTAAAGTTGTCGCCAGTCTGATGGCGAAAGCGCCAAAGGATATCTAATGTCACTCAAACAAAAACTAACTGTGCTTGTTAGCGCAGGGGCTACGGCTATCGCTTTAACAGTGATTGCGCATTTTGAAGGTGTTAGGTATGAGCCTTATGAAGATGTGGGTGGTGTATTAACGGTTTGTTACGGTCATACAGGAAAAGACATCATTCCTAATAAAGTTTATTCAAAAGAAGAATGTAATGAGTTACTAGAGTTGGATTTTATGAGGACTAAATTACAAGTAGATCGCCTGGTTAAAGTTCCTGTTGATGAACATACAAAAGCCGCCCTTTATTCATTTGCTTTCAACGTTGGGACTGGTGCATTTGCTAAGTCGACAATGCTTAAAAAGTTAAACGCAGGCGATCAATACGGTGCTTGTGATGAACTTAAAAAATGGGTTTACGCTGGTGGTAAGGTATGGCGTGGGCTAGTTAATCGCAGAGAGGCGGAGGCGGCCATATGCCATGGAAACCTGTAGTGGCTGTCATTTTCTTTATGCTACTTGCGATATCAATGATTGCTTTTGGTGCTTATCGTTTGACAGACAACACATGTGGTATTGATAAGGCCAGTTTAGAAAAACGCTGCCAGAAAGCTATCGATCACTATAAAGGTCAGCAAGTTAATTTTTAATCTTCTCTATGGTAATCGCTATGAATATAGTTAGAGTCGCGTTATTTATCGCAGCATGGGTAGCCATATGGGGAATGTGGAAACAACACGAAAGGATAGGTGAGCTAAATACCAAGAATGACGAACTACTTGTTGAGCTGACAGAGCAAGTTAAAATCAATGAAGATTACCAAGAACGCGTCCAATCCCTTCATCAACTCGATACAAAACATACTCAGGAATTAGCCAATGCAAAAAGTGAGATTGATAAGCTGCGTATTGCTGCTGAGCGCAATCCTGAGCGGGTGTACATCAAAGCCAGCTGCCAAAAAGCCGAGGGCACTACCGCCTCCGGCTTGGATGATGCAATCACCGCCAGACCTACTGACTCCGCTATCCGAAATTATTGGCTACTCAGAGAGCGAATTGCAGAGTCAGAGCAGATGATTAAGGGGCTGCAGGACTATATACAAACACAATGTTTAATTGAGCTCTGAATTTCTTTTGCGACAGGTTCTAACCATTGTGGAGGGGTTAAATTTACGTTTTCTCCTTCATTTTTATATTCATAATGTATTGATTCTCCACTTCCGTAATAAATCGGAATATTTTTATCAAATTGTCCGTAAGTAATATCTATAATTGTGGAAGTATCGATTTCAACCCATGCATGAGATTTAGTGAGCCCATTTGTTAATATTTCAAAAGACACTACGTTACAGTCTATATCATAATAATGCTGTAAAATATTTTGTAGTATCCATGAGGCATTTCCACAGCAAGCGCAGGGAAATGTACTGAAGCTTGGTGGGCGAGCAATATTTTGGAATTTAATATTTTCCTTTAGTTTTTTATGGATTTCAATTGTGATTATCTTGGCAATTTTTAGCTTGTCACTCTGAATGAACACTTGAATTCCCCTAAGTTAGTATCATTTCTAGTTCTATATATATTAAATGTATCTGTCAATAATTAGTCAGATGTTGAAATGTTATCTTTATTGAAAATTTCAATATGTTAAAGGTAAATATACGATGGCTAAACCGGATTGTGGGGGCGCTACAGCAACAGTTCTACACATAACGTTATTTTGTGAGGGAAAAATAAAAATGCCCCAGATATCGGGGCGAAGTAGAGAATAATAGTTTATGAATGTGACGTCACTATACGTTAATCGTGAATGACCACAATCTGAAAAAGGTAGTAATCTCAAGCAGATGGTCAGATTAGAGCTTTGATGAACATCTCCTTTCTTATACATAAGTCAAATATGCGTTATTCATTATATTTAGCTAGTGTTAGTATCTCTCAAAAAGGGAGGTAACTAATGATTTCATGGTTCGATGTTATGGCTCTTCTTGCGATACCAATAATTATATTGTTTGTAGTTATAAAGATGGCAATAGGAAGTCATAAGATGCTAGAAAAAAGTGAGCAAGTAAAAGGGGAAGTATTAGAATCTCACAAAAACGAAATTAAAGAGTCTAGCGATGATGTGCAGGCAAGGAAGATAAAGAAAGAAATAGCAACAAAGATAATCTGGTACAGGGTATGCTCTGTTGTACTATTGATACCGGTTCTATATTTTTTGTTTAGATAACACCTCGCTTAGTACGGGGTTTTATTGCAAATCACAAAGCTCACTACGGTGAGTTTTTTAATTTGTTATGAGGAAAATATTATGGCTAAGCCGGATTGGAGCGAGCTACAAAAACAGTTCCTGTCTGACCATGCTAAATCAGGAATATCCCCTAAAAAGTGGTGTGAAGACCAGGGACTTAATTACGCGACAGCACGGCGATATATTAAAAAGCCAGCTGCGCAAAAAACTGCGCAAAAGAAATTGCGCACTGCGCACGAAAAAGAATGCGCAAAAGAGCCAATACACGATAGTGATATATCAATTGCGCAGAGCGGTGAACAAGATAATGCGCACAATGATGAAAACACGTTTAACCTGCGCAACTACAAGCTTACAGACCTACAATTTCGTTTCGTCAATGAGTATCTTATCGACTTAAACCGCACCGCTGCATACAAGAGAGCAGGTGGTAAATGTGATGGCCATAATGCCTACGCTAGCGCAAGTCAGATATATAGAAATATTGAGGTCAATCGAGCAATTAGAGACGCGTTAGCTGAACGAGAACGCAGAACTGAGATAACTCAAGATGCCGTATTAAAAATGTGGTGGGATATTGCGAACGCAGATGTAAACGAGCTAACTGAATACCGTCGTTTATGCTGTCGTCACTGTTGGGGCTTTGGCTTCAATTACCAGTGGCGTGATGCGGTCGAATATGAAGATGCCGTGAAAAAAGCCACGGTGGCAAATAAACCACCTCCAAAAGATGTTGGTGGCTACGGTTACGATGACACGTTAGACCCTAACCCTGATTGCCCTCGATGTAATGGCGCGGGTATTGGTCGTGCGCATTTTCATGATACGCGCGATTTAGCCGGTGCTGCTCGTCGTTTATTCGCCGGCGTGAAAGAGGGTAAGTTTGGTGTCGAGGTGATCACTCGTAATCAAGATGATGCTCTTAAGATGGTTGCACAGCATTTAGGTATGGTGAAAAATAGAACTGAAGTAACCGGTGCGGATGGTAAGCCTATTCAATCAACTGGGATTGACCTTAGTCATTTGAGTTTTGAGCAGCTCCTACAATTGAGAAAAAATTAAAGCTACTTACTTAACATAATGATATATAGAGAATCATTATTAAAATGATTCAGTATAGAGATCTAGATATAACAGTAAAACTTCAACCTAAAGAGATTCGAATGTTGATCTTATAAGTCATAAGGAAAGATATTATCTATTCCTTATGACTATGTTTAGATAGTTCAACTCGCATATGACTTATTTATGGTTTTTTCTTATTGTGTATATCTTTTTTATATATTATTTTTTTGCAGATATAAGGATAAGAAAGGGTTAATGCAACTGCTAATACTGGGAAGATTATAATAAATATCCAGGGAGTTTTAGATTTTGGGAAAGATGGTACATAATGAGGCGCTAAGGATAAGAAAAACAATAGTGTAGAATATGCCCATAATTTCCCTGATATCAAAACAGAAAAAAATATTCCGGAATATTTAATTAACTTATCGACATGCTGATCTTTTAATTTTTTAGAACTAAGATGAACACAATAAATTATGGCTATGAATAATAAAAATAGCCCAACGTAGAAAATTTCAAGGCCGTAATATTTATCAACTAGGAAAGATATTGTTGGGTTAATTTGAGTGTCAAGAGTTATTTTTCCTATATACATAAGATAGATTAAGAAAAGGGCAATGATAAGCATGATGAATTGAAAAATGAATGGAACGATAATCATATTGTTATTGTTTTTTTTCTTAGTTTGTTTAGAGGAGGGAACCATTTTATTTCCTTGTGAAAAATCAGATAAAATAAAATTATAAAGAAATTTTAATATATGTCTATGTTGATAATGTTTTTTTCATAATTATACTTATTTAACATAATGGTGCTTACATGCCCTGCGACTTTTCAACTCAATTAAAATGTCACTCTAAACCGATAAAAGCCTAAATCTTCTCTTTGAATTTGGACTTTTTATTTGTTGCTAATTTGTTATCAAAAACTCATTTCCCATTTCACTGTTATTTGGAAGCGAAAGGGCTATTTCTTACATTTTAGGTATGGCTATGGATATCGATTTCAGTTTATTTGATGAAGAGATCGAAAGGGAGATAGCACGCCGTAGTTTGCATGAATTCATTCAGTATATAAACCCTGAATACATCACAAGCCATTTCTCTCAAACGGTATGTGATGCGCTCGACCAATTCTTGATTGACATGATGGACGGCAAGCGCCCTAAGTTAATATTAGGCGCACCACCGCAACATGGTAAGTCTGATATTGTTTCACGTTATCTTCCCGCTTATTTCTTTGGAAAATACCCTAACATGCGTGTTGGGGCATTGTCGTATTCGTCTGATTTAGCCGGAGATATGAACACCGATGTTCAGCGAATTATGATGTCGGCTGAATATCGTGCGTTATTTCCTAAGAGCTGGTTAGGCAATAAGCCTGAGAATGGCATTGCTGTTAAACGTAATTCTGACGAGTTCGGCATTGCCAATCACAAAGGCAGCTATGTGTGTGCGGGGGTCGGTGGCCCATTAACGGGTAAGAAAGTTGATCTTGGTATTATTGATGACCCGATAAAGAACTCGAAAGAAGCACTTAGTCTGACGGTTAAAAAGTCGATTTGGAACTGGTACGTTTCGACCTTTAAGACTCGCTTATCAAAAAATAGCGGCGAAATCATCATGGCCACGCGGTGGGCGACCGATGATTTATCAGGCCAACTAAAAGAAAAAGCCCCTGAAACCAAAGTGCTTGCATTCCCTGCCATTAATGAGCAAGGGGAAGCGTTGGTACCTGAACTTCACCCCATCGATAAACTGTTGGAAACCAAAGCAATACTGGGTGAGTACTTCTGGTCTGCGATGTATCAACAGTCACCGAAACCGGGTGATGGCCAGATATTCCATGAAGAATTTGTCCGCTATTACTTACCTAAAGACCTACCTGATAAATTCGACAAGGTTATTCATAGTTGGGATATGACCTTTAAAGACAGCGACGGTACCGACTATGTAGTGGGGCAGGTTTGGGGTAAGAAAGATGCCAATGCCTATTTGCTCTATCAAATTCGAAAACGCATGAGCTTTACTCAAACTAAGGATGCCGTGAAGCTGCTCGCGGAAAAATTCCCTGAAGGGCGCCGTAAGCTGGTGGAAGATAAAGCCAATGGCCCAGCGGTAATTGATTCGTTGAAATCTACCGTGTCAGGCTTAATTCCTGTTGAGCCAGACGGCAGCAAAATAGCACGCGCCCACGCCTGTACCGCTGAATGGGAGGCTGGTAATGTGTGGCTACCGCACAAAGATATTGCGCCGTGGATCGTGGAAGCCGTGGAGGAAATTACCACGTTCCCATTCGCTGGCCATGACGACACAGTGGATGCAATGACGCAGGCGCTACGTGATTTATACCAAAAGAAAAAAGGCGGTTTCTTTACAACAAAGAGGTAAATATGTGGCTGTTTAAAAAGCGTAAAACAGAAGAGAAAATCGCGCCGGCTAAACGGTCAGCATTCACAACTGATTTGTATCCTGCGCTAGCAAAAGAGAATGGATTTAAAGGGATAGATTTGCCTCAGCCGGTGATTAACGGTGTGGGGATGGACAGTATTGATACTTCAGTGCCGTCATTTAAAGGTGAGCAAGTTTACGGTGTACCCGAGTCACAGGCGGCTTGGTATGCCTCGCAAATGTTTATTGGCTACAACATGTGCGCGATTATCGCCAAGCACTGGTTAGTCGATAAGGCTTGCAGCATGCCTGCCCGTGATGCCATTCGCCAAGGGTATGATATTGATTGTGATAATGATGATGACAGATCCATCAGTAAAAAGCTGCGTAGTCGCGATAAAAAGTACCGCATACAACACCACTTGAAGGAGCTTATTCACTTCGGGCGTGAGTATGGTGGTCGATTAGCACTGTTCGTGGTAGAAACCTCAAACCCAAATGAGTGGTACGAAAATCCCTTTAATATCGATGGTGTGACTAAAGGAATGTACAAGGGGGTCAAACAAATTGATCCGCAATGGGTAACGCCTGATTTAACCGACTCAAATATTCAAGACCCTGCCAGTATGGATTTTTACGACCCGACCTATTATGTGATTGGTGGTCGCAAATACCATAAGTCGCACTTTATTAAATTTGTGCCATTTCCCGTACCTAACGTGCTAAAGCCGCTTTATAACTATTTTGGTGTGTCGGTACCAGAGCGCATCTATGAGCGTGTCTATGCATCGGAACGTACAGCCAATGAGGCACCGCAACTGGCAATGACCAAACGGTTATTAACTATTGGCATGGCTGACCCTGAAGGAGCAGATAAAAGTACTATTCAGGAGAACATGATTTATTTCATGGAGATGCGCGATAATTATGGCGTGCAGGTTATGGGGAAAGAGGACGTTGCACAGCAGTTCGACACCTCGTTAGCCGATTTAGACGCCACCATTATGACGCAATACCAGCTAGTCGCAGCGGCGGCAAACGTACCCGCAACTAAGTTACTGGGTACCACACCAAAGGGCTTTAATGCCACGGGTGAGTATGAAGAATCGAACTACCGTGAAGAGCTAGAAAGCGTCCAATCAAATGACTTAGATGAACTCTTGCAGCGACATTACGACATGTTGATGCGCAGCGAAGATCTACCTCTGACTGAAATATCGGTCACGTGGGCGCCACTCGATAGCCCAACAGCGGCAGAGAGTGCAGATATTGAGTTGAAGTCTGCTCAGACGGATGCGGCTCTAGCGGCTACGGGTGCCATTGATGGGTTAGATATTCGTAAAAAACTCGCAGCCGATAAAGAGTCGAGCTATTACGGCATTGATGTGAACGAGAGTGACTATGTCGAGACGAATACGAGTCCGAACGAAAAAGGCGAAGTGGGCAACCTCCCGCCAAGCGGTATTGAAGGGCAAGCCCCTACAGTATTCAGCAGCGCCACCTAGCCGTTATCAGCGTGACATGTCACAGTTAATCAACTCAATGATTAAAGACTATGAAAAAGTGTTTAGTGAACTGAGTGATGATTTTGACGGCGCCACGATGGACGCCAGCATTGCGAGTCAAACGCGAATTTGGCTCAACCGGTTAAAACGTAAATGGGATAAAATCTTTAATACTCAATCGAGCGCCATGGCCGATAAGTTTGTTTCACAAGTCGACATCGGTGCGCAGCGTAATTTAGACGATTCTCTCAAGCAGCTTTCTGGTGGTATCGCCATCAAAACCCCAGCAATGCCCGACGCGTTAAAAGACAAAATGATTGCCGCAACAGCTGAAAATATCTCTCTGATTAAATCCATTCCTACTCAATTTCATCAACGTATTGAAAGTGCGGCGTTGCGCTCTATCTCACAAAGCGGAGAGGGGGCTAAAACGCTGCTAGATGAAATACGGGATATCGGAAGCGTCACGGAAAGCCGAGCGAATTTTATCGCCGTTGACCAAACGCGAAAAATCACGACTGCGGCGAACTATGAGCGCATGAAATCAGCGGGAATTCGTAAAGCTATTTGGCATCACTCCGGTGGAAGTGCCGAGCCTAGAGAGTGGCACCTGCAGCTAGACGGTGAAGTCTTTGATTTAGATAACCCACCCATGATTGACCCAAAAACGGG
This sequence comes from Providencia sp. wls1922, assembly GCF_009706505.1. Lineage (NCBI taxonomy): Bacteria > Pseudomonadati > Pseudomonadota > Gammaproteobacteria > Enterobacterales > Morganellaceae > Providencia > Providencia sp. wls1922. Next base: position 24,322 of record NZ_WLUG01000110.1, read on the forward strand.
CGAGCGTGGATTACCGGGGCAATTACCTAATTGTAAGTGCTTTTGGTCACCCGTTATCGATTTTGGCGAGGAGACATGACAAAACGAACTTATGACAACAACGGCTGGCTCGAAGTAAAAGACAACCCCATCTCTAAAGTTGGGGTTTTTGATTATTTGGGGGCAGAAATTGGTGCGCCGGTACCCGATAAAATTTACCGTGTATTGCGCCCACCCGAAGAATTAGCCAGTGAAGAGACGATCAACTCTTTCAAGTTAACCCCGTTCATTATTGAACATGAAATGCTGGGTAAATATGCCACCCCAGCGGAGAAGAAAGGCATTCAGGGTGTTATTGGTGAGAACGTGTATTTTGACCCTCCGTATCTTAGAGCCAATATCAAAATCTTTTCTGATGTAGCACTTAGCAATATCGACAGCGGCAAAATCGACCTTTCACCTGGTTACCGCAGTAAGTATGAATTCACCTCCGGTATTTATGAAGGGCAGCACTATGACGTAATTCAGCGTCACCTACGTGGAAATCACCTCGCATTAGTAGATGAAGGGCGAACCGGCCCTGATGTTGCTGTGCAAGATCACCTCGTTATTACTATCGACACAAAGGAACTTATTCGCATGAACGAAGAAGAAAACAAAGAGAAGCAAACCGCTGATGAAGGTGCGTTTACAGCGGAGCAAGTCACTGCGCTGAAAAGCATTATTGCAGAGGTGATTGCACAAACTAAGCCTTCAACCGACGAAGAGCCGGAAGAAGAAAAAAAATCTACGGATGCTAATCCCGAAGAAGAGCAAAAAGCTGAAGAAGCCGTAGCAGCTGCCGAAGTTGCAGTGGGAGAAGCCTCAACGGGTACATCTGAAGCCGTAGAAGCTGCTGAAGTTGCGATTGAAACCGCTGTTGAAGCTATCGAGGAAGCCAAAGAGCATCTCGACCAAGCTACCACTGATAGTTTAAATCGTCGCATCAAGCGCTTGAAAAATGGCATCGGCACGATGGACGAGATTGCATCTTTAAAGCGCAAGATTAAGCGCTTGGAAGCGTCAAAGCCAACAATGGACACTGGTACGCTGTTAAAGCAAATCGGTGAGCGTGATTCATTAGCGCATAAGTTGACCCCGTTCATTGGCGTGTTTGACCATGCTGCCATGACTAAGCAGCAAGTAGCGGAGTATGGCGTTGATAAGCTCGGTATTCAATGTGGCAAAGGTAATGAATCCATTGCACTCGATGCGTGGATGCAAGGGCGTGTACCGGATTCTCAGAAAGCTACGGCAACGATGGACTCTGCGGTTAGCAATCAATCAATTATGGATAAATGGGGAGCTAAATAATGGCAATTCCTAAATCAGTGGCGCATGGTTTAACGTCTGGTGTCGTGGGTGAAATCAGCCATGCAGGCCCGATTCGCGCAATAGCGGCAATTCTCAGTTCAAAAGATGAGAAAGAAAACATTTTCGGTCGCGCTTTCACTTACAAAGATGATTCCGTTGAGTCTGTTCAAGTTGGCGGTGATGGCGCATTTGCTGGGATCATGATTAACCCGAAAGCGTATCGTGTTGAAGTGGGTTATGCACGTAACGGTACGCAAGGTGAGTTTTTGGCAATGGGCGAAGTCTATGTCGAACTCGAAGAGGGGGTAGGTAAGATCAATGCGCCAGTTGTCTTTGATGAAACGGACGGCTCACTTTCCTCCAAGCTTGTTCCAGCAGCTGGTGACCGCGTGATTGGTTTTGTTAGTCGTCACGTTGAATCCAGCGAATCAGCCCATTTGAGCGTTATTCGCTTAACTGAAATCCCATACCCAGTGGCAGTAAAGGAAGGTGAATAATGCCAGTTAGCAAGCAAAAGTTTTATATGTCCGGTCGTAAAGTTAAAGAAAAAGGACAGCTTAATATCAATCCCGCTCAGAAGTGGACATACGAAGAGTTAGACAAAATCGGCTTTGGTGGACTGGCTGCAATGGACTCCGCAATTAGCGGTACCGCCATGCAGGGTGGGTTAATTCAGCGTGAAATGTTGCAACATGTTCTCCCTGGACTGATTCGTACTGCAACTCGTGTTCGCGTACTGGATGAAATCACCGGTGTATTGAATGCGGGTGAGTGGCACGATGAAGAAATCATCTTAAACGTGGCAACACCAACCGGTAAAGCTGAGCTCTACGGTGATCATACCAACGTGCCGTTATCATCTTACATTCAAGACCAAGAGCGTCGCGGCATCGTGCGTTTCGAACAAGGCTTCCAAGTCGGTAAGCTCGAAGAAGCGCGCCAGTCTGCAGCAGGGTTTGAATCAGCAGCAGAAAAACGTAATGCGGTGGTTGAGTCATTAGAGCAAGGTCGTGAGCGCATTGGTTATTACGGTTTTAATGCCCCTGAAACCCGTGTTTTCGGTCTGTTAAATGAGCCTAATTTGCCGGCTTATGAAACTGCATCGAAAAAGTGGAAAGGCGGTACGTTTGCGGATATCACCAAAGATATCACTGACATGTTCTCACGCATTGAGATCACCTCTGGCGGTATTATCAAAGATGATATCAATATCACGTTGACGTTGCCGTTGGGCTACCGTTCAGCACTAAACGTTGCTAACCCTGTGGCGCGAGGTGAGACCGTGTATCAGTGGGTGAAAGAGAACTATCCAAACATGCGCTTTGTGTTCTCGCCTGAATTTGTCGGGGCGAATGGTGGGGCTGATGTGGCGTATATGTTCGCTGACACTGTGGATGATGGCTCAACCGCAACCAGCGCGACAATCTTGCAAGTTGTACCGGTTAAGTACCAATTGCTGGGTTCACAAGCTCAGATTAAAGGGTATTTAGAGGATGCGACTAACGCAACAGCAGGTGTCTTTGTCACGCGTCCTTGGGCGATCACCCGTCTAACGGGCATCTAACTTAACTACTTCCTTTTTTACGCCCTCATTTGAGGGCTTTTTTCTTGGAGAAAGCCATGTCTCTCTATGTTTATTGCACATTATCAAACGACCAAAATTACTCCGTTAAAGACGGCAAGGTGTTTATTGCAGGTCAAGCCAACATCATGACTAAGCACATGTATACCCCGCGTGGGCGTGTCACGGAAATTAGTGATGAACAATACGCCCAACTTAAAGATAACCATGTATTTCAGTTGCATAAAGAAAACGGGTTTATCAGTGTGGAAAATCGCAAAGAAGATCCAGACAAGGTGGCTACAAATATGGAAGCCAGTGACAACTCAGCACCTGAAACACCTGAATCACTGGAAGCGGCTAAACAGGAAGTTCCGAAAACCAACAAAAAGGGTAAATAATGATGGATGCGAGCACATTTCCTCTTCAATCATTTCGTGTGCTCCGCCCTCAGTTCAACGGGGTGCCTGATGATGATGTTTATGTTATCGCCCAATCTGCGTTGAATTACTTCTCGCCTTGTCGTGGTGTTTGTACCAATGAATTGTGGATGTTGGTTGTTGCTCATATGTTGGATTTAAACCAACAAATCGCCGAGGGTGCTGCGCCAACAGGGGTTATCACCAGTGTTACCATGGACAAAATCAGCGTGTCATATTCCGCGCCCCCTGCCGGTTCTGATTGGTCGCACTGGTTCAAAATGACGACCTACGGGCAGCAGTTCTTAGCGCTAATTAAACGCTGTAGCGTACCTCAATACTTTGGTGGTGTGGGTGAGCGCTCGGCATTTCGTGGCGTTGGTGGTCGATTCACGCGAGGAGGGCGGTTGCGTTAATGACAAAATTGGCTCAGTTGAAAAAAGTCTATGACGAATTGGGTAATAAACAGCTGAAAGTCGGTTTTTTTGATCATTCAAAATATCCCGATGGGACGCCAATTGCGTATGTTGCCGCTATTCAGGAATTAGGTTATCCCGAAGGTGGTATTCCTCCTCGCTCGTTTTTTCGCCCTACGATGAGTGATAAAAAATCAGAGTATGGTTCGTTAATCTTTCGTGCCGCTAAAGCAGCTGCAAAGGGAAATATCACAGTCACCGATGGGCTAACTCAAGTGGGTGCAAAAGCAGCTAGTGATGTGAAGTTAGCTATCAAAGCAGTAACAACACCCGCATTAGATGATGCAACAGTAAAGGCTCGTGCGCGGCGACATAGCAAAGGCAAATCGACGAATAAGCCATTGGTCGATACAGGTCAGATGTTAAATGCGGTCACTTTTGCCGTGGAGGACAAATAATGTTTGGTAATTTGCATCGCATAGCTTCTCGCTATATTCCTCAGCAAAAAGCCCTGTGGTTTCGCTTTAAAGGTCGTGAGCCAGATGATTTAGGGCATGACCAAAATCAGTACCATGAACCGGTTGAAATTCGCGGGAGTTGGCAAGCGGTAGATACACAAGACGCCCAAAGTATGGGGTTTGATTCAAGCTCGGTTTATCGTCGCTTCTATACCTCTCACGATATCAAAAGCATTCAGCGCGGAACGTCTCCCGATTTCCTTGTTTTCAATGGCAAAAAATACGATGTGATGGGCGATGCGGATTGGTATGAGCAGGACGGTTGGAAATCGGTAATTTGTATCGAGGTAGGTGCTTATGACAGATAACGAAGTTGATATTGCCATTCGTAAACAGCTTCTTTTTCAACTTAAAGCGGCAGGGATTGAGATCCCGGTCAAAGCGGGTTTTCAATCGACAAAGCAAGGTCGTGAGGAAAACATGCTGATGTTTTTCCCTATTGATGAGCATGGTCACGGATGGCAGGGGCGAAAATACAACGTTCAAGGTGAAAAGGCGAATCACCAAGAAAACCAATTATCTGAAAAGACATACCAGTTTCAAGCCTTAATCACCGATTTAGGGCGTTATACGGCGGGAGACATTACCGCTATTGTCAGAATGATTACCAACTCTTTGCCGTTTGTTGAAGCATTAAGAAAGCAAGGTGTGGGTATTCAACGCGCAAGCACCATTCGTAGACCTTATTTTCTTAATGATCATGGTAACTACGAACAAAATCCCTCGTTCGACCTCACAGTTTCATTCATCCGTACATTACTTCCCGATACAGCGGCTGTTAGTGCGCTCTATCCTGACATTCACCGCATATAAGGTTTTACTATGCCAATTAAACAAACTCGATACGTTGATATCGCATCGGCGGTCATTGGCGCGTCTGCTGTTCCGATGCGTAAATTAATCGGTCGCTTATTTTCAACAAACCCCAAAATTCCCGCAGGCAAAGTTTTAGAGTTTGCCAGTGGTCAAGTTGATGAACTGTTAGGCGCGGATTCACCCGAAGCGCACTTTGCGCGTCAGTATTTCAGCTATGTCAGTCCAGCACCGGTTAGCAAGCCTAAAGCGCTGCAAATCGCGTCTTATGAGCCAGTAGGACGAGCACCTACGTTGTTTGGTACCAAGGCAGCGGCGTTAGCAGATTTAAAAATGATTGCGGATGGTACTTTGTCTGTCACTATCGGTTCCATCACCAAAGATTACAAAGACTTGGATTTATCCGAGGTGAAATCGTATGCCGATATTGCCTCTCTGATCCAAGCGAAACTGAATGCCGAGACTGAACCTCAATTCTCAAGCAGCTATTTGACGTTTAACTCATTGAATAGTGCCTTTGAATTAAGCGGTGGCGTTCAGGAACGCGCCTCTATCAGTGTGGCTTACTCCGTGCTGTCGAATGCGATGGGGTTATCATCCGGCACCACATCCGAAGGTAATCCAGCACAAACACCACTTGAAGCCTTTATTATTGCTGAGCAAGTTTCCGATTCTTTTGGCAGTGCAACATTCTTAGATGAAATGTCGTTAGAACAAGCGGTTCCACTGGCGCAGTATGTAGCAGGTGAAAACGTGAAGTACCAACTTCACCTGAGCGTGAGTAAAGGTAAGGTTGAAGATTTTAGCGCAGCATTAATCAGTACTGCATCTGTAGGGCTTAATCTTAAAACTGAAAATGGTTACCACGTCCAAGCGCTGCCAATGGCGATCATGGCCGCAACTGATTATGACCGTACTAATGCAACAACGAACTACATGTTCCGTCAATTTAGCGTGACGTTCCCAGCGCAGGTTACTACTGACCAGGATGCCAACCTTTACGACAAATCGCGTGTGAACTACTACGGTGAAACGGCGGTTGCCGGTTCGCAGATTCGCTTTTATCAGCGCGGGTTCTTGTGTGGGGGACCATCGAATCCATTGGACATGAGTGTCCACGCTAACGAGCAGTGGTTAAAAGCCTATATCGCGCAACAGTGGTTCAGTGTATTGCTTTCCACGCGTGGTGTTCCGGCGAATAAAGATGGGGAAGCCCGTGCGCTTATGGTGATAGCTGGGGCGGTTACTAAGGCATTGGATAACGGCACGATTTTAGCCGGCAAGACAATCACCGAAGTTCAAAAACTGGCGATTGCCGATGCTTCCGGTGATGACCTCGCTTGGCATGACGTGCAGGACAAGGGCTATTGGTACAACGCCCAAATCGTTGAAAGCACTGGCGAGAGTGGATTGCCCGAGTATGTCATGAAGTACGTATTAATTTACGGAAAAGGCGACTGGGTACGCAAAGTCGAAGGCTCACATAATTTAGTGTAAGGAACAGATAATGAGCGACATTTCAGCAACAGGCTTGAGTTTAACGATTCAAGCCTCTAAAACTTTTCCTGCCGGTATCTTAATCACCACCTTTGCGGATGATGCCGACCCGCTGGATTTACCTGCCGTCGATATCGCGCAGACTGGCATGGACATTAACGGTAATTTGGTGAGCTGGTCAATACCGACGCCGCAGACGGTGACAATTAACGTTTTAGCCGGTAGCGAAGAAGACCAAAACCTGTCGATTTTGCTCGAGGCAAATACAGCGAAAAAAGGGCGTCGTCATGCCGGCGATATGATCACGATGGTGGCATCGTATGGGGATGGTTCAACTACGACGGCACGTAACGGTAAAATCACCAATGGTCCTCGAGGTAATTCAGCAGGGTCATCGGGTAAGTTAAAAGCAAAGCAATATACCTTTGTTTTCCAAGACTTCGACAGCACGCGAGTCCGTTAATTCACTTCCAACTATGGCGGGGTTCCCCGCTTTTTTATAGGTTCACATCATGTTAATTAAACCCAAAGAAGTCGCTATCAAAGACGTTGATGGTGACGAAAAGCTATTTGTGATCAGCCGACTACCGGCAACTGTCGGGCGTGAAATTTTGGCTAAATACCCACTGTCTAACGCACCGAAAATTGGTGATTATGATGTCAGTAAAGAAGCCATGCTGAAAATGATGGCGTATGTCTGCGTTGTGGTTGAGGGGGATGAAATTCCACTTAAAACGCAAACATTGATTGATAACCACGTGCCGGATGGTGAATCGTTGATCCGCTTAGAGTTGGAGATGTTGAAATATAACACCAGTTTTTTCGGCAAAGACGGGAGCCAAGGTTTCCTCCAATTCCTGCTCAGCAAGGTAAGCGCTTCACTCCCGTCGATTATAAAAACGCTGATAGCTTCTTTGCCGTCATCATCAGCGAACGCCTCGCCACCTTCACAGAACTCAAAACCTCAATAGATTTAGAAGAGGCGATGGACCTGTGGGAAATCGCTATTACCAATCGCTATAACGAAGCCCTAGCGGCTTCAAAGGATAGATAATGTCATTAATGGATACCTTTGTTCAGGTTTTTGAGTTTGACACAAAGCAAGCAGACAGTGCGTTTGAGAAAGTCCAACGCTCTACTGATGACATTATCGCGGACATGAAACTGGTAAGCGAGAATGCCAAAGGGGGGATCACTTCACTCACTGGATTTCTTTCTCAAGTTGCATCCTCGCTTCAAGCCGGTGCGGATAGTGCAAAAGTTGATATTAATCTCGATGCGCCTAGGGAGGAAATGTCCGCGTATCTCGATGAGATGAAACACTATCTTGATTATGCAAAATCACTGCAGCAATCAAATGTGTTATCTGCCGAAAGTAATAAAAAGCTGGCTAATGGTATTCAAGTTCTTGAGTCAAATATTCAGCGTGCAGAAGGCACTTTATCAGACCACACCACGGTTACTGGAAAAGCCGTGAATGAAGCCGAAAAGTTAGCCAATAAAAACTATCAGCTCTCAAAATCTGTGGATAACGTCGCCACGCAATACGGCAAGGCCACACACTCACTGTCGGGCTTTTTAGTCAAAATGGCTGGCATGGTGGGTTTGGGTTTAACAATTGGCGGTGTGGCCTCTTTTATCCAATCTACCGCTGAAGAAGTGAATATCTTATCGCAGTCTGCAGATGCGATGAATTTGCCCGTTGAAGACGTAGATGCGTTCGGAAAAGTAATTACAGCCATGGGTGGGGATGCACAAGGCGCGCGTGACTCACTTATGGATATGTCTGAAAGCATTGGTGAAGCGTTACAAGATGCATCATCTGGTAAAGCTGATGTATTTAAAAGCTTAAAAATCAGCTTAAAAGACGTAAAAGGCGACTCCATTAATGCGATGGAAGGCTTATACCGCTTATCCGATGCGGTTCAAGGGATGAGCAAAGAAGAAGCAATATTTAGGATTAAAGAAGTCGGGATTACCGATAACAAAATTGTTGAATCAATATTAAAGGGTCGGCAAGAACTCGAGACTTTAACGAAAAAACAAAAAGAAAATGGCGTTGTCACCAAAGAGCTGGCCCTACAATCTCAAAAGTATAAAGAGGTTACAGGTGGTCTAAAAACCGTATTCAGTAGTGTCATGATGAGCGTTATGAATGCGGCGCTGCCAGCATTAACGGCGGTTCTATCGTGGGTGCAATCTTTTGTTAAGTTTTGCAGTGATAACAAAGGATTGATAACGGGATTCTTTATTGCCATCGGTTCGGCCATCGCCCTTTATTACATCCCTCCAATGTTATCTGCAGCCGCAGTTACGCTAGCCGCAACATGGCCCATTCTGGCAATTATTGCCGTCATCGCATTGTTAGCGGCTGCGTTCGCTTTTGTCTATGACGACATCATGAATTTTATCGACGGAAACGACTCGATGATCGGCCGTATTCTTGATGAATATCCGGGGCTGAAAGCTGTCATTTTACAGTTGTGGGAATCATTTAAGATTTTCTTTAACTTCATTATTGATGTTGCGAAAGTAGTAGCCGATGCAGCTGTCGCTGCATTCAACTTGATGATGGATGGCGTCTCGAATTTTGTTGCTGTGCTGAATGCCTTTATTGATGGTTTGAAAGGGTGGGGCGCGAAATTTGAGGGAGTATTTGACTCCGTATCAAATACTGTTGTGGATATTTTCAAATGGTTGTGGGCGCAAATACAGCAATATCTCGGCTGGATCAATGACGGGCTGGACGCGATTAAAAATGGCTGGAGTACAGTTAAAGGCTGGTTTGGTTTTGAAGATGCAGAAGTGACTCAGACAGTTGAGCGTAAAGTCTCTGCAGGTGGAACAATCGAACACAAGATCCCTGAAACGCCAAAACTGTCGGAAGAAGATACGGCCTTACTGGTGCAAGGGTTAAACCAGCAAATCACAGGTATGTCGACTAATCCAATGAACCCCGTCACTAGTCAAGCAATCAGTAATCAATCCAGCACGACCAACGAAACCAATCTTTCAATTGGTGAAATCAAGGTTGAAACACAAGCGACGGATGCGCAAGGTATGGCTAACGGCACAAAAGATGCGCTTCAATCACAGCTGCAAGATTTGGGGCATCAAAATAGCACAGGGTGGGGCAAATGATCACCGAAGTTAAAATATTCAACGTAGATAATTTTACGACACTATTTGAGAGTGCAAACCCTATCCAAATTAATGTCCGTGACGAACATAAAGCGACGCAGTTTGCTGTTGAATCCGGCGAGACGCGTAGCGATCATGTCGTTGTTCAGCCGGTTGAAATTGGCATGGATCTTATACTTACGGGCGAGATGAAAAATGCGTTTGAGCTTATGCAGCAAGCGTATGACAAACATCAATTAGTCGGCATTCAAACGCGTGTTAAAACCTATCAACCTATGTTGTTAGTGAATTTCTATCATGATGAAATTCCTGAAATGGCAGACGCGATTAAGTTGTCATTACGTTTCACTGAGTGGCGAACGGTCGAGCCAGAGTACGGTGACTTGCAGCCTCGCAAGGTTGCCAAAAAAGAGCAATCAAGCACTGTGAACCGAGGCAAGATTCAAACTTCGACAGTACCAGAGAAGAAGAAAAAATCGGCAGCCGCTAAGGTTGCTGATGGCGAATTTACACTAGGGGAATGGTAATGCAAGAGATTCCATTAAATGCAGTCCCCAACCAACGATTGCGGGTAAGCCTTGCCGATGATGAGTGGGAACTCACGATAAAAGTGGCGCGTAATGTGATGTGCTGCGACATTAAACGTAATGATGTAACTCTAATCCAAGGTATTCGCGTCATGCCCAATCAACCTCTAATCCCCTATCGCTATTTATCCGGTACCGGCAATTTTGCGTTTATCACGGATAATGACGAGTTGCCGTGGTGGGAACAGTTTGGGAAATCTCAATATTTGGTGTGGTGGGGTGCTGATGATTGATTTACGCCGCATTAGAGTTGGCATTGAGGTAAATGGTCGTCTGCAGTGGTATGAGGGCTTGCGTATAAAAGCCAATGGCACCAAGTATGCCAACCCATTGCAGAATGAGTGTACGGTCAACATTGACGGTTTAAATGCGGATACGCGCAATATGCTGTTAACGGAAACCAGTCCGTATACAAAAAGTAAAATGCCGCACCGGTTAATTGTTGAAGCCGGTCGCGCCAGTACGGGAGTGTTTCGGATTTATGTCGGCGATATTGTCAGTGCTGAAATAGCATCCCCACCGGATGTCACGCTGACATTAAAAGCCAAAACCAATAATGCCACCGCACGAGAAATAGTATCAACGTCCGGTTCGGCAATAAACAAGCTTAGTGATATTGCAAAGAACATTGCGCAAGATTGTCATGTAAAACTCGACTTTCAAGCCACTGATAAGAATATTGCTAACTGGTATTTTTGCGGCTCTGCACTTAAACAGGTCGAAAAGCTGCAAGAGGCCGGCAGAGTCAAAGCGTTTATTGACGATGATGTGTTGTATGTCAAAGACCAGGATAAGGCTCTAAGTGGTCGTTTGCGTATTTTAAACCAAAAATCCGGCATGGTGGGAATTCCAAAAGTCACTGAAAAAGGCGTTGATGTCACGTATCTCATTGATGCTGAGTCGTCACTTGGTGGGATGCTTCGCCTTGAAAGTAAGTTTAATCCTGCACTTAACGGCGATTACATTATCGAACAACTCAAGTTCGATATTGCTTCTCACGACGACCCTTTCTTTTACCAAGCGACCTGCAAACGAGTCTAAATCATGAATCAACCTAATAGTGATATTGCTAGCGAAGGCAGCTTGGCAGGGCAGCTCTCGGCTGCATTTCGCAATTTCTTGATGAATATTGATGACATGCTTCCGGCGACGGTGGTGAGTTATGACGACCAAACCAACCGCGCTGTTATCAAACCTTTAGTGATGATGGTGTCCACTGAAGGGCAAAAAATGGGGCGAGCTGCGGTACCGAATATCCCTGTTTTTCGTTTTGGTGGTGGAGGCTTTTTTATCCGCATGCCGATTAAACCGGGTGATTTCGGTTGGCTCAAAGCCAATGACCGAGACGTCAGTTTAGTATTTCAACGGGGCGGTTTAGAAGATGAACCCAATACAGCACGTTTGCACACTTTCAGCGATGCGATGTTTTACCCCGACACGCTCAAGGGTTGGCTGATTGATGGAAAAAACGCGGATGCGTTGGTGATCCAATCTATGGATGGATCGGTGTGTTTGTCGCTGCACGAAGGTAAAGCCGTGCTGGATTCGCCCATTCTCGAAGCTAATGTGCCTGAAACCACGTTTAACGGCAATGTGACCATCAACGGCAACCATGCGGTTAACGGTAACAGTGACTCAAACGGTGGAACGATGAAACACAACGGTAAAGATATTGGTTCCACGCACAAACACAGCGGTATTCAGCGTGGTGATAGCAATTCAGGAGATCCCATATGAGGACATTTAATGTCAACAGTAATAACGATATCCATCTTGGGAGTGACGGAAATTTGTCGATTGTGAGTGGTGAACGGGCATCAGAAAAACGCTGCGAACATTATGCCAAAGCATTACGCGGCGAGATGTTGCATAAGTTGGATTTAGGTATTCCGTATTGGAAAACTACGTTTGGACGGCAAGCCGATATTCCGCTGTTTGAATCTGCGTTTCGTGATCGTATGCGAGAGTTGGACGATGTTATATCGGTGTTGTCTTTTTCGGCTTCATTAGTGAATAACACGCTGAAATACACTGCAGTGATACAAACGATTTATGGGGAGATAACACTCAATGGCTGATTATCAATTTATTACCTCACAGGGGGTTGTTGTTCCTGATACCAGCACATTACGTGATGATGTCGAAAACGAATATAGAAGCGTGTTTGGTCAAGATTTAGATGTTAATCCTGAAACCCCACAAGGCTCTCTGATCACCATGGAAGTCGAGAATAGGGACGCAGTCGCTCGTAACAATGCTGAATTAGCCAATCAGATTAACCCCGATTTAGCCGGCGGCATTTTTCTCGATGCAATCTGGGCGCTGATGGGCGGTCAACGCTTTGATGCGACACACTCATTTCTGACTCAGGTTAAGTTTAGTGGTGTCGCTGGTACCATTATCCCTAAAGGTTCACAGGCAACGACGCGAGGTGGCGATCTTTTTGAAACGACCAAAACCTTAATTTTAGGTAAAGACGGCACCGCTACAGGCGATATGCGTTCCATTGAGACTGGTGCAATTGAATGTGGTGTTGGACAGCTTGATAAAGTGGCCAGTTCAGTGCTTGGTTGGGAAACAGTGAATAACCCGACCTCTGCGACGCTAGGGCGAACTGAAGAGTCTGATTTGCATGCCAGACGCAGACGTAAACAAACACTGGCCAGAAATACGGTAAGTGTCGGAGAGGCGATTACATCAGCACTCTATGAGTTGGAAGGCGTGCGTTCTTTGGCATTCAGAGAGAACTATGGCGATACGCCAGTCATTATCGACGGGATCACCTTGGTGCCTCATAGCGTTTACGTTTGTGTTGAGGGCGGTGATAAGAATCAAATTGCTCAATCTTTACTGAGAACTAAAACACTCGGCGCAGCCTTTAACGGCAGTGAAGAAGTTGAGGTGCTGGAGAAAATCAGCGGTCAAACGTATCCCGTGAAATTTGATAGAGCAAAAGAAATCGTGTTGTTTTGTCGTGTGACCGTAAAAAAAGCCACGGTAGATGCACAAACCATTATTCCCAAAGCGGTCGAGTCTTGGGCGAATGGTGATGTGGAAGGCGACGGCGGTTTAGTGGTTGGGCGTGATGTTTCTCCCTTTGAAATTTCAGCCGGTATTAACACCGTAGAGCCAAGACTGTTTATTACGCGTGTAGAGCTTTCAACAGATGGTAAAGCGTGGTCTTCTAATAACTTCACGATAAAGCTGAATGAAGTGTCTCGTATAAAAGGTAGTGCTGTACAAGTGGTGATCGTATGAAATCAGTACAATCATTTGATTTTCATTCGGATTTATTGAAAGCCATTCTTTGGCAATATGAAGATGCGGATAGCTTAAAGGCGTTGGCTGGCTACAAAGCCGCTTACTTTGATAAATCGACAGTGCAGTTTTGGCGCAACTGGTACCGTGATGTTTTTAATATCGATACAGCGAATGAATTCGGTCTCAATATCTGGTCGCGTATTCTTGATGTACCGCTAGGGATTGATGTTCCCCCCAGTGACAAAACGAAAGTGGGGTTTGGTTTTGGCAAAAAGAAAGCCAATTTCAAAGCTAACTTCCGGCGTAATTCAGATTACACACTCGCACTGACGGTTGAGCAAAAGCGGCTAATTATTCGTATGCGTTACTTCAATCTGACTCAAAGCCCCACAGTCACCAATATCAATGAGTTCTTGATGCGTTTCTTTTGGCAAGAGGACAGCAAGGTCTTTGTCTTAGATCCGTTAGACATGACTTACATGTACTACGTCTTCAATTACAACCCTGACGAACGCTTGAGACTCTTATTAGAAAACTTCGACCTTATGCCTCGCCCGTCGGGTGTTGGCGTCAAATATCGCATTGTGACGAAGAAATCCTTCGGTCACGGAAAATTCCGCAAAAACTTCCTGAGCAGTAATTTCGGAGCATAAACACAATGACTAAAATTTTTAAAGTCCCCTTTGCAACACAAGGGGATCGAACTTCTATTCCTAATGAAGTGCAAGCTGATGGCGCCGTGTCTTACACGCAAGGCTATGGATATGATTATGAGCGCGATCAAGTATCAGACCCTGCTGCTAAAGATATCGAACGTGAAAAAATGAACGGGATATTTCACGATATCACAGAGGCTGTAGGCGAAATTCAAAATTACGGCTTTCCTAAATGGGCTGAAGAGGGTAAGCCTTATCCTATTAGAGCTATTGTTTATCACAAAAACAAAGTGTGGCAGTCCAAAGTTGAGAATAATGAAATAGAGCCTGTTGCTGGTGCTCAGTGGGCTGAATTAAAAGCGGACTTAACCGCTGGCGACATCAACGTTTATAACAAGACGGAGTCGGATAAGCGATACCAGCCTTTGGGGAATTATCAGGCTGCAGGATATAGCTACTCAAAATCAGAATCTGATACTAAATATCAACCGAAAGGCAACTATGCTCCTGCTGCTAACTACGCAATGAAAGGTGATAGTTACACGAAAGCAGAGGGCGATGGTCGATACCAGCCAAAAGGCAATTATGCGCCAGCTGGGGACTATGCAACGAATACGGCACTAACCAACGGATTAAATACTAAACTTAATACAAGTAATGTAGCTCAGGGAACAGGGAGTTCAACAGTCAATGTAATGAGCCAAAAAGCCGTTACTGATGCCTTACAAAACGCGGTTAACCTCAATACTATTTATCCAGTGGGAATTGTTGTTTGGTTCGCGCAGAACAAGAATCCCAATACTTTATTCCCTAATACAAAATGGCAATATATTGGTGAAAATAAAACCATTCGATTAGCTAGTTCGAGTGGTAATAATGTCTTATCTACAGGTGGTTCTGACTCAGTCACATTGACAGAAGCACAAATTCCAGCTCATAACCATAGTTTCTCTGCTACCACGAATAATACTGGTGGCCATACTCATAACAGAGGAACCATGGAGATTAATGGGCAGTTTGCTGCGGTAAGGCGAGGTGGTAATCAAAACAACACATTAAATGGTGCATTTACTACCCGAACGAATTGGAATGCTGGGACCAGTTATGGTGGTGGAGATGATGCTGGTGGATTATGGACTTTTCAGGCATCAAAAGGTTGGACTGGTGAAACGTCTAATAATGGCGCTCACACTCACACAGTGTCGGGAACCACAGGAAATAAAGGTGGTGGTACATCCATCAATATAACGAATGCTTATATTATGTTGATGGGGTGGTATAGAATAGCATAATTTGGAATTTTAAGATTCAAATATAAGCCGCTGTAAAAAGCGGCTTCTCATCAAATTAGATATATTAGTCCAGACTTGCACATAAATTTCCTAGGTAGGATATCACAAAGCCTACCAGCCTGCTCTGAGCAAGGAACGAGAGTTAGCAGCTCAAATACTAGAGTAACAAATAGTGCACTCTTCAATGCATGACTATTCTAATGGTGATGGCAACTCCTCTTCAAACTCTACAAGATTGCTATTCTTGAGAAAAAAGAAGAATGTCGAATCAATGGCAAAAAGAAGCTTTTTTCCTTGATCATAGTCGAGTAAAGGGGGGGTTAGTTTTTTCTTAAATTGTAGATGTGATATATTGTGAAGAAGGTTACTTATGTCACTAGGTCTAACATCCCCGGCTCTATGATGTACTGATTTAATTCCATCAGTAATATCGGCTCTGGATAGTCCTCCAACAATACCATTATATCCTTTCTGTGCTATGACTCTTACCAAATAGTATGGCAGGTGGAGAGGTGCTTTCTCCTTACCTTTTGAGTGAGTAATATTACCAGAAGCCAGTAGTTCTAAAGATTGCTGGTGAGTTTCTCGGTATTCATTGCATTTCTCTTCTAACGCCTCTTCAGCGAGAGAATCGCATGCTATATGAAGAGTCTGCCCCTCATGTTTTCGGTTAACGCCAGCAACTCTACAACAGACTTTTAAAAGCTCCTGAAGTACACCAACACTACCAAATGAATTGGCGATAAACTTCAAAATAATACTTTCACTAATTGTGATATTAAGCTCCTGACATCCTTTTTCTATTACTTTTCTAAAGTCGCTGTCAGTCCACGGTTCTACAGGTATATCATCGACTCTATCTGTTAAATCAGAGCAAAAAGACCTAAGCCTATCTTTTTTTCGCCAAACGCCAAGGATCACAAAAATTATATTTGTTTCCTGGAAAGTTCTTAGATCAAATGATAATTCTCTTTGCTTTTCTTCATCGAGATAATGAAAGTTCTCTAAAATAATTTTCTTGTTGAAGTTAATTTTGTGGAGAAGCTCGGAAATATCCTGAGCTACTGATAAATTAAACGGGATAGTTTCGTACGTTTTTGATTTTTTATCTCCAGCACTTATTGTACTAGATGTATTTACTTCCGCTTCTCCAAACAGAAGTACTTTTGCTTTGGCTTTTATACCAATATTTGCTGAGGCTTTGGTGGACTCTTCATCTTGGGTTATCGTTTCAATTTCCACCCCTAGCTGCCTCAATATACTTGAATAAATATCAGATATATTTGTATTAGGCGTAAGTCTAACAACAATATTATTTTCATAAGGTAAATGTCTTGAAACTAGAGCTGTCTTCCCTTGTTTAGATGCTCCATATACTACAATGTGATTTCCGGAGGTTAGAGCATTACTAAATTTGATGTCAATATTATCTCGTTCAACATACGAGCGGATTTGGTTTGAGCTAACCCCAAACACTTCATTTAATCCTACCATATTTCTATCCTTTTCTTAATATATTAGCTTATTCGATGAGTCAATCTGACTTAAATACAGAGTAACTCGCCCAAGAAAATGTTGTTAGTTTTTATTAGCACGCTGAATATAAATACATCAGTTAAAATCGATTGATAGCAGTAAATAGAATACCAGATTTTTTAGCCGGTTGAGCTATCAAATTAGATTTTGCTTCGTATCATAGCTGTATTAGGTAAAATTGTTAGATAACACAGATAAGATACATGGGCGTACAATGATTTTAATTGGGTAACCAATAATCATCTTACGAGATCTCTTCTAATATTTGACCTATCTCTTCGTTCTCATCATCTGTTTTAGTGCCGCTAATAGTTAGTGATTGTGATGAACTCATAGCGATACGCAAACTCAATGGGCCGAACCTGTCACCAATTCTTTTTATGATTTGCTCCTGCAGTGCGTTACGAGTTTTGTCAGAAGGTTTTGTTTTGACTCTTTATCAAAGAGAATTTCAATGCGTGGCATAATGTAACCTCTCATTTAACTGTTAATATATACAGTGTGTTTATATGCAGTAAATTATAAAATTGCAAATCTTAGTTGAACCAAAAACCATTCCCCAAAACTATTTATCATTACGATATAAATCAACAGGTTATATGTATAATTGAATCGTTTAAAACCATAAAAAATAAAGTTTAAATTTATGTAAAATCAATGCGATAGAGTTTAATTGGGGATATACTGCTGCGCCACATGGGTTGGGTTGAAGCGGCAGACTTAATCGTTAAAGGTATGGAAGGCGCAATCGCGGCTAAGACTGTAACTTACGATTTCGAACGTCAATTAGAAGGCGCTAAATTACTGAAATGTAGCGAGTTCGGCGACGCAATCATTAAACACATGTAATTTATTACGTAGTGTGAATAATAACGGGAGCCTAAAAACTCCCGTTTTTTTCGTCGGGTTTTTCTCTCAAAAATGCATAAATTAATTACATTAGACTATAGGTCGCATAAAAAAATTTGGAAAACTTAAAAGGGTTAAAATATATATTAATTAATAGTATTTAGCTTTGTATTTACAGCTGCCTAGTGCAGTCTTTTATTAATTCTAAACAATCAAATAGGTATGAATCCTATTATCTAAAGATTATCTTAATGCAATGTGAAGACATTTAATGAATAAGTGTTTGTACTTACTTTTGCATAAAGAAATGGCGCTGGAAGTTAGTTTGATAAATGTTAATATGATAAGAATTATTTGTAGTGAAATTAATGATGTAAATAAAAATTAGAAAAGAATCGTTATAAAGTTTAGAACACAGCAAATTAGCAATTCTGAGGTATGGAATTATATGAATAACAAATACTTAGCTTCAATTGTTCAATTGGCATTATTTACTGTCTCTTTTCAATCTGCTGCATTTCAAAAAAATGAGTATAACCCGATCGTTTTTAATTTTGCTCAACTCTATGATTTTAATCCAGTTAAAGGCAATATCAAAGAACTGAATACCTTTGTTTATAATGAGGATGAAACCATTAATTATCAGTCTGCATTAAAGGTTGGTCGTGATGGTTGTGTTGATAGTTTCACGATGAAACAAAAAAAAGATGAGTATTTAAATAGCATTGCTAACTGGCTTTCAGTCAAGCGAGAAAAAAATAAATTAGTGGGTTCAGATGCAAATGGACCTGTTGAAATGGAAGTGGCAGAGAATTGTTTGATTATTTCAAGAACTGATAGCAATGGAAAGTTAATATATCAGTACAATAATGATGGAATAATTATCGGCTCAATGAGTGCAGAACCTAAAGTTCAATACAGTGAAAACACATATAACGAGAATAACCTTCCTGAGACGATAAAATATTATAAAGATAATGTTGTTTTCTCTGAAAGTATCATTAGTTACGGCAAAGACATAACTAAGCCATTTGATCTTCAAATGGAAATTAAGGCACTTGGTTTGCCAATCTTAGTTGTTGATTCTAAATGTGATTATGACGAGCAAAATATTGCACACAAATGCAACTTTATACTCACAATCGTATCAAATGGAAAAACAATAAAGTTACCGAAAAGAAGTATTACGGAAACAGTGTTTTACTAGCGGACAATGTATTGAAGCAAATAGATTAAAGATATTTTGAAGAGAATTTAAAAGGGTAGTTAAATAAGCCCCTTACATAATAAGGGGCACTATTTTTATGCTTTTGGATCTGCGCCAAAACGGTTGTCGCCTTTAGTACCCTCTAAGCACATGAAGACGAGCAAAACGATCGCACCAAATGGGATAAATGAGATTAAATACCACCAGCCTGATTTTTCAGTATCATGTAAGCGACGTACAGATACAGCAATGGAAGGGACGATAGTGGCTAACGCATAGATCCCTAATAAAATTCCAGCGATCATTCCTAATCCACCCATTTCGCCTGTTGTGTAATCAACAGATGAAATGATCAATGCATATAGAACCATAATGATGATCATGTTAATAAGAGTAAACATCCAATACTCTTTACGTCTAGCACGACCTTCGAAATTAGCATAGTTATTTTTGATGACTTCTAAATACCAATTCATGTTTATTCCTTGACGAAAAATTGAGTGGTGAGTATAGGTAGAACTTAAATTTGTGTAAATCAGCATTATCTGTATATTTCAAGATAACAGTAAGATAACTCTCAATAAATTAATCCATCTCCCATGAGATAATCTGTTAAAAACAGGCATACTTGCGCAACTTTACATTAATTCTAGCAGCTTATTTCACTTTGCTAAAAGATTGTGCTGGTTTTTTCTTATTTTAAAAATGTATGACTTAAATGAAAATAGTTTTATGTTAGAGATAAAGATAGTATGACCGAGAGTATTTGTATGGTAGTGCATCTAAGCTCTAAATTTCTTGAGCTCAGTGAGGTAATCTAACCTTTAACCTTTAACCTTTAACCTTTAACCTTTAACTTTAAACGTAAGCACAGTAAAATTAGGCGCATCCTTCTGGTGGTGTTTTTACGTATAAAATTTCAATTTCATTAAAATAAATAGTAATTTAACTATCAGAATAAATATAAAAATTAGAGGACAGCATGAATATTAAGTTCTTATCACTGGCTTCCAGCATAACAACATTTTTTTTACCATTTCAGGCCGGTGCAGTCCCTATGGATAAATATAACCCGGTTGTTTTTAATATGGCTCAACTGTATGATTTTAATCCAGTAAAAGGCAATGTTAAGCATGTTAAATCTGTCGTTTATAATGAAGATGGTTCTATAAACTATGAGTCAGATTTGAAAATAGCAAAGGATGGCTGTATTGAAAGCTTTAGCATGACTCGTACAAAAGATGAGTATATTAACAGTGTACATAATGAGCTTTCTGTTAAACGTGAGAAAAATAAATTGATTGGTCAAGATTCTAATGGACCAGTAGAAATGGAAATTGGAAATAATTGTTTAATTCTATCTAAAAAAGACTCCGATGGTAAATTAACCTACCAGTATAATGCCGATGGTTTCATTAATAGCTCATGGGTCGCGGAACCTAAAACTAAGCTCAGTGCGTTCCACTATGATGAAAACAATCGCTCATACAATGTTTCCTATTACAATGATAATAAATTGTTTTCAGAGATTTCCGTAAGGTATACGAGTGATGAAACTAAGCCGTATGATCTTATTCTAGAAGTTAAAGTGCTCGATCAGTCTGTGCTAACTGTTGATACTCAATGTGAGTATAACCAGCAGGGCGTGTCGCATAAGTGCCAATTTGTATTGACACTTATTTCGGATGGAAAGCAAATTACATTGAAGAAACATAGTACGACGGATGCTTCATTCTATTAGTTGTAGGTCAATGGGGTGTTTTTCTCCATAGGATAAAATGCAATAAGCCCATAAGACCATGTCCCACAATATAAGCTTCGATTAGTCCTGTGAGTGTTTTATGAATATTTCTTGCTTCAGGGGCTAATGATGAGTTTTGCCACCATAAAATAAACCAAGTTACACCAGAAAGGATAACTAGCGCCAATGCACCCAGTCCAAGCCCTTGGACACTTGTTGCTAACCCTTTAGGTGAGCTGTCAGGAAGCTTTAAATTAAATAAGCTTGTGATATCGTTTTTTATCTGAGTGAGATCCCCCCATAAATAAGGATAGAAATATCTAAATCCTCGATTTGAGAGACAGACAAAAATGAGAATGGCCGCTAAAAATAATAAACAAAACCCAATGATAATGTGTAGCCAAGTAAAATAATACGCAAGACCACTTGTTGGGATTACGCCACTTTTACTGACAGACATCCAATTGCTGATGATAATTTGCCCAATGACCAATAAAAATATCATGCAATGAGTTAAGCGAATCGCGGGCGTTTGATAAACACCAAAAAACTGCCAAATAGATTTAAACAGTTTCATGTTATTCCTTAAAAGAATTCTTTTTCTATTACTCTATGTTGTAGTCTTTTTACTTATGAAATTCAATAAGTTTATTTTGATGATAAGAATTAGATGGATAGATTTACGTAATGTAAATAAGAATTATTTTTATCCAATAAAAGACAGAGTGATTGAAAGTCATGTGATTTGACCGAATATAGCATTAAGAAATGTAAAATTAATATTATATTGGGAAATAGTCATGAATAAGATGGTATTTGTGGAGCAGGCATTAAAAGCGGTTCTTGGTAAACAAATTGGAGAGTTAGCTATAATTAAGCAATTCTTCTCATCGGATTATGTGCAAGTAGTTGACGGAAAAATGATTAATTTTTCTGAGTTCTACTCGCATATGCAGGTTTTAAAAGAAGCCACCGAGAGCATTACGATAGAAATTAAGTCAATTGCAGAAGGTGAAAATTGTGTTCATACGCAACATATTGCGAAAGCAATAAAAAAAGAGGGCACGGTGAGTGAATTTGAAGTATTTGCTTGCTTTCATTTGATGGATGGAAAAATTATTCGATGTGAAGAGCTGACGAGAATGTTATCAGGCTCAAAACACGATAATGATTTGGGTTCTAGAACATAAATATATTTATAAAGGCAATCAACATGAAGCCATGTAGCTAATATAGGGGTTATTGTAATTAGCTACATGATTAAGTGTTATTTTATGCAGGATAAGTGAGTTGCATACCGGTTCCAACTTCTTGTACAGGGGCGTGTTTTGCCAAATGAATTTTAGCAGCTAAGTCCGTGCAATGGCATGGGTGGATCTGCAATAAATTCTGTTTTTTAAAATACTCACTGGTTTGGTGTAACAGCTCATCGGACGCTTTTTGTAAATGAAATCCGCCGATGACAGTCACAATTTTGTCTATTTTAGTGACTCGCTTAGCATGCTCGACAATGTTACAGATCCCAGAGTGTGAGCATCCCGTAATAACAATCAGCCCCTCGGAGGTTTTAATCGCAAGGGCGCTGTCATCCAGTACATAATCATCAACACTGTTATTATGTTCATCGATAGTTTTACCTACCGGCTCTTTTCCTTCAAACGTGTTATTTCGTGGGATCTCACCTAAGAAAATGACATTCTCAGAAACAGAGTAAGAACCTTTAGTTTCAACTGTATCAAAGTAGGCGGTTAAAACATTCTTAGGGGTATTCGCGCCAATAACTTTTGAGTCATAACTTTTAGGTTGCAAAGCATCCGGATGATAAATCAATTTTTTGGATTGCTGGGATTCAACATTTCGGCGATCTAAATATTGAATAAGGTGATTAATTCCCCATGTGTGGTCATTATGACCATGGGATAAAACGAGGTCAGTAATTTGAGCAAGGTCGATATTGAGGATATTGGCATTGTTAATGAAAACATCGGAATAGCCAGTATCAAATAGGATTTTTTTACCGTCAGCTTCAATGTGGTAGCAAACTGCGGGTTCGCCACAAAAATAACTGTCAATCAGGGTGTTGTTATCAACGAGTACAGAAATTTTTATTGTCATTTTTATCTCTTTAGTTGTTTCATTATACAAAGAGGTTATATCAGAATAATGGCAAAAAATATTCAACCATCGATAAACATATAGGGTGTAAAAAATCACATGTTTAAATATGTGATCGGGAAAGGGTTGTTTATGAAAGTGAACTAGTCAATGTGGGTGCTTTAGAGTGATAATCAGTACAAATACTCTTAACCCTATTGAGTTTGCTATGATTTCGTTATTGGTAAAATGCTTGTTTGGTGCACTCGCTGTTTTAGTTATTGCGATTCTCTCGCGTAGCAAAATTTATTATATTGCGGGATTGGTTCCTTTGTTTCCTACTTTTGCATTAATTGCCCATGTGATCGTGGTTCAGGAGCAAGGTGCGGAGGCATTAAGAAAAACAGCATTATTTGGTTTATGGTCACTAATCCCTTATGCAATGTATTTAATCACTGTTTATGTCTTTGCAACCAAATTAACACCGTGGATTTGTTTAAGTTTAGCGACGTTGATTTGGATAGTCGCTGCAGCTGTTTTAGTGTATTTCTGGCAGCTTACTCAGTGAAATTTATTGTTCTAACTCCTTTATTGTGTAAATTGAATGAAATATGCGTTTTTCAGCACTTAAATTTTTATACAACATTTCTGTGTTAGATTTGTACTCGAATTATTTTTTAGACGATTTATAATAATACTTAGTGTGTTCTAATTCGCCATTCTATAGAGAAAAATGTTACTAAGAGTCCTTGTAGTATTATTAGTCGCGGGCTGTTCCTACATAGCAGGTGTGATGACAGAAGTTTCTTCAGATACAGAGATGGACGCAGAGAGTAAAGTCAAAAGCGCCGTTGAAGATTTTCTGGTATATCCATCAGCCGCAACATACAAAAATGTGAAATATCATGTTCTGAATCAGAATGAAGAGGGCGATGAGACTGGCTACTATTGTGGTGAAGTTTTTGGGTTTGAAGATGGTTTACCTTACGGATATAAACGATTTATTGTTCGTTTACATAAAAACAAAGAAGGTAAAACAGTGGTTTCTATTCCACTAGTGGAAAAAGTTGATGATATTGTTCCTGTTGAACAATTTGACCCTATCTGGGAACGTTATTGCAATCGAGAGTAATAAATCATAATAATTAAAAGGCAGATTGATCTTTGTATTATCAACTCTGCCTTATGATTTCATGGTTTTATTGCCAATGTGGCTAGGAATGTTGGCAAGAAATTATCGATAACAAAACGAGGATTTGGCTGCCAATCTTCTTGAAAACCTGCAATGTTAAAGCCCGCCTGTATTTGCCCACCAATTAAGTCCGTCAGTGAATGACCAAAGACAAACGCTTCTTGCTTTGCTTGTTTTGACGCCACCTGTTCCTGAGATAAGTTATCTAATTCTGAAAACGGCATGGTATATCGTGGTCGAATAATTGTATTTTCAGTAGGACTTTTATCTCTATCATCAACAAATACGACAGGGTTAAAAAAGCTTGAGAGCAATCGACCTTGCGGTTTAAGTACCCGAAAGCATTCTTGCCATACAGGATTAACATCGGGAATGTATAAGTTTGAAATTGGGTGAAAAATAATATCAAATGAATTGTCTTCAAACATAGGGAGATAACGCATATCACCTTGAACTGTTGTCAGTGCTAAATTATCCCGCTTAGCCACCATACTATCTTGCGCTAACTGTTTTTCTGACAAATCAAATACTGTCACGATAGCGCCCACAGCAGCCAATATTGGCGCTTGCTGCCCACCCGCAGAAGCTAAACAGAGAATTTTTTTCCCTTTTACGTCACCAAGCCAAGCTTTATTTAATGGGGTTGGCGTTAGATGAATTTCCCAATTTCCTTTTTTTGCTTCTTCAATTGTTTGGCTATCAACCGGAGTAGACCAAGGTTGTTGAGATGCCGCTTGTTTATCCCATGCCTTTTGGTTTGCAGTAATAAAATCCGTCATAAAGTGTACCTATACATACATTAATTGAGGTCATTGTAGTCGCTGTAAGATTAAAGTAAATAAAAAAGCGTACCAATAAGTACATTTAATTTCCATGTTGGGAAATAATGCAAGCTATTTGGCTGGTTATATGTGAAAGCAATCATGAACAAGTATGGGAAGATGATTGAAATTAAGGGGTGTTATTCGCATAATATATGCATATTTGAACTCGCCATTGGCTTATCATGCTAGCAAAATTCTATCCTGTTATCTTATTGGTTATTTCCAATGTATTTATGATGTTCGCTTGGTATGGACATTTAAAATTTACGAATAAGCCATTATATATAGTCATATTCTTTAGTTGGTTGATTGCATTTGTAGAATACTGTTTTGCGGTACCTGCAAATCGCTTAGGACACCAATATTACAGCGCCGCTGAATTGAAGACGATGCAAGAAGTGATTACGTTATGCGTATTCGCTGGGTTTTCTGTGCTTTATCTAGGTGAGAGTTTTACAATAAACCATATCATTGGCTTTATTCTTATTTTTGCAGGCGCATTTTTTATTTTTAAAGGTCCTTTTTAGTGAACAGCATCTTCTACTTTATAGAAAGTAGAAGATGCTTAATAAATAATGGGATTTTTACTTACACCCAACCTTTTTGACGAAACTCTTTAAGTACCGCAACGAACTGCTCCATTTCTTGCGGGGTACCTAAGGTTAAGCGGTTCCAACCCATAACAGGTGGAAATTCTCTGCCAACCATAATATTGGCCTCTTTCATACGCTGTTTATAAGTTTTCACATCACCTTTTACTTTGTGGAAAATAAAGTTAGCTTGTGATGGCGCATACTCTAAGCCTAATTCATTAAGCGCAGTTTCAACGATTTTACGTGAAAGATTGTTAGATTTAAGGCTATATTCCAGGAATTTCTTATCTTTCAATGATGCAATGGCAGCGACAGCACCCGCAGTATTGGTGTTATCAATCGAGATAAATTCATCGACCGCTTCAATGATTTCAGGGGTTGCAATGCCGTACCCCACTCGCAGGCCTGCTAATGCGTAAATTTTCGAGAAAGTCCGTGTCACTATTAGGTTTTTTTGTCCTGCTTTGACTAATCCAATTGCGCTTACAAACTGTGGATCTTCAACAAATTCCGCGTAAGCTTCATCAACAATAAAAAACTGTTTATCTGAAACTTTTTTCATCCAGTTATCGAGTGGGCTATGCGGAGTTATCATCGCCGTTGGGTTGTTTGGATTACAGATATAGATAATGGATAAACCATCGTAATCATTGGCGATTTGCTCCATTTTTTTCAGGTCAAAACTCAAGTCCGATTTTAAGGGAACTTTAGTTATTTCTACACCGAGTGGGAGAGCATAAAGTTCAGCATAGTTAAATGTTGGATCTGGAGTGATAAGTTGAATTTTTATGCCATCTTTTCTTGCTTTATTTGCGAGCATGGCGACAGCCGCCTGAATGGTTTCTGACGAACCATTTCCGAGGGTCACATTTTTGCTGTCTAGACTATGCAGTGTGCCAATATTACCAATAAGCTCAGAGCGTGCGTCATCAGGGTAACGGAATGAACCGGGTAAAGCTTCAATAACCGCTTTTTGTGCACTGGGTGACATTCCCAATGAGTTCTCATTGAAATTGAGTAATAAAGGATGTTGGGCATTTGGTTTAACAAGTGCGCTAGTATTTGCACTTGCTTGATTTAAAACTGAATTTAGTGCTAAGCCACCAGCAATAAGTGAGCTTGATTTTAGAAAAGAACGACGATCCATAATGAGTCCCTGAAATATATTTATCTTGTGTGATTAGATTACTCGAAATAATTCAGTTGTAAATAAATATATAGTTAAAGTGATTTTTTATTCATTTTGTTATATTTCAAAAGGCTGGTTTGAAACGGAGATAATTTTTAAACTGCTCTAATTGATTGATTATAAATAGTAATTTTGATTAGTTTTAATTTTTGGGAGTGGTGTTAATTATTGCACATTGAATTGATATGGTTGTATATTATCATACATAACGATAACTAATCACAGAGAGAGAATAATGAAACTATTTATGTTTTATGTTGGTGGTAATGCCGGAAAATCCAATATTGAGGTGCACGATATTCAGTTTGCGGCAGTCAACACACCAGAAGAAGCTTGGCCACTATTGCGCGATGCTTGGTTTGGGGATAAAGATAAAATTCATGTGGATGGGTATGCAGATATCAATTGGGCAGATGGGTTCGACATCAGTTTGAGCAAAGAACCATCAGAAAGTGAATACAAACTCTATTTTATTAATGTAGGTGGATATATTTCATCAACACTTGCGGAGCTGCATGAGTTTGATCTCTTTGTGGCAAAAAATGCCCAAGAAGCTAAACAAAAAGCAATTAGCCAGCTCTTAGTGAACAGTCAGCAACAGCATAAAGATAATTTAAAAGATGTTGATGATTGTTTATTGCTACAAAAAATTGGTGAATATTATATTCACCTAAATAAAAATAAGAATGGAGATAAATATCAACCATTATGGCAAGGGTATTTACCAATAGGTATAAATAGCTAACTTTTAGTTAATACGTAATAGCCAGCATTATTAAAGATATTACTGGCTATTATGATTCAGAGTGAAATTTATTGAGCTTCTTGTGTCGCTAAGCTAGGTGAAATTTCAATCACTGCCACTTTCACCATATATTTCTTGTTATTCTCACCCTTTGGTACTTCCGCTGTAATTTTCTTTAACGCTTCTTCTGGCTGAGCGGTTTGTACAGCCGTTGAGTATTGCATCATTCCTTGATGGCGTCCCATATATTGCCCACGGTAAGTACCATCACAGGGTCTGTCATACTGAGATTGATTGGATCCGTTACACCAAGTTCCATTGCCATTTCGGTGATAACCATTACCGTGATAAGCAAATGTAGAGAAACTCACCGCTAATAAGCTGCCGACTAAAATAAGTGATTTTAAATTTTTCATTTTGATTCTCCTCTTTATTTATTATCAGCTTGCCACTGTGTTTTTTTATTTCAATCTTATTTACTTAAATATAGGGAAGTTTCATATTTAAAACACAGTTATTCATTATTTCTTCATACTGATAAAAAATTGTTAAATAAATATTGGTAGTGTTCGAATGGCAATAATTCAATATTATATAAGCTATAAAATGTTAAGTGTAAAATAAATTTATTTTTATTTTGTCAATTAAATGGAACTTTTTGTGCGGCATGAATATCGAGATACTTATTATTGATGGGGTAAAGGTGTTAACATAATCGATAAGCCCATAAGTGTAGTATGAGAAGGATTTGAGATTGAAACGTATAAAAAGCAAGCTACTGATAGTTATATTGTTGGCGTTAGGTGCATTTGCTTATCAGTTTTATACAACGATCGGTGATAGCGATGTCACCAAGCAAGCTGAAAAGCTTATCGAGAATAAGCTAAGTTCAGGTAGTCCTCTGACTTTTGAGGATGTCAAAATTGTCCTGAAAAGCGAATTTAAAGAAGGTGAAAGCTACCGAGTCTGTGGTTTTTATCAAACTAGTGAGCAAGGTGATAAGTTACCGTTTGTTGCTAGCGTCAGTGTTCAAGATGGAAAATTCTCTGAACATCATCAATTGATCACCAGTGATACACCAGAACTACGCACTGCCATTGTGTCATTGTGTGAAAAATCACAGTAATTCTATTTAGAGTATTTACGGTATAGCTGCGTATCCAATTCAGGCGTTCGCCTACATTTTTCCCATAAAAAAAGCCAGTAATAAATACTGGCTGCTATAAATTAGCAAAAGCAATGTAAATGAAAATTCGTTATATACATTACCATATAGCGCTTAAAAGAAAAGGACTTTTATACAAAGTCGACTAACATCATTATTAACTATGATCTTGATCAGGGTTTGAAATAGGTGAAAGGGCGAGAGGGATGAGTTCCAGCCTAGCGGTTATCGCTGGAGGCTGGAAAATAGAGCTAGAGTATTATGCTTTTAACCAGTGACCATGATGGAAAACATCTTCAACCAGTTCATGGAGAACGATATGGGCTTCTTTATCATCATGGAAGCCTTTGGTATTGAAGGTGGTTGCACCACTGTCATGTGTAATAAAAAGGTTGCTACCTGGGTATACTTCTAAAACTCTGGCATGCAATTCAGCTGTGAACGCGTCGTAGGATTTTTCAGAGAGCGTTGAGACTAAATCGTCAGAAACTTTGATGTGGATTTCCATATATTACCCTTTGATGTAGAAAGCAAATTAGCGATAAGTGTATTGGTATCATAAAACATTAGCAATAATCTTATTATGATGATTGCAAAACGATTATTCTACTCTGAAATAGGTTTGAGTGGTAGATTTAAAATATAATTCAATGAAGACGTATCAAACTATATTTAATATTTATCATCAATGATTATTCAAAGGAGTAATCATTAAAATTTAGCAATTAGTTATTCAATTTAAAAAATAATTAAATACCATTTAACCAAATACGCGTTCACTTAATTAAATTTAATGATTTTTTACTTATAATAGTAAATTCTGGTTAAAAATTATCATGTTTTTAATCAATTGATTGAGATCGTTCTTAAATTAATCAATCTGGTGTATCACTTTGTTTTAATAATTATTTTATTTCACTTTTTTACTCTGGCTTGCATGATTATTCGCTGTCTTAAGTATTAAATAGGCTGATGTTCAGAAAAAAATTTACAGAGAAAGTAAAAAAAATATAATTCATGGGTCTTGTTTAATAACATTGATTATTCATGATAAACCATCATGGTTTATATTTTTATTTGTTTAATTACTTAAATAATATGGAGCTAAATAACTCACCAACTAATACATCTATTAGTGGATATAATAAAAGGAGCATAATTTGATAGAATTTATAAACTCAATCAGCAATCTTATTTGGGGCTCGTTATTAATTTATTTATTACTGGGAGCCGGCTTATATTTTACAATACGATCTAAATTTATTCAGTTTAGGCATTTTGGTCACATGTTCGGAGTACTGAAAAATAGCACTCAATCGGACAGCTCAGGTATTTCTTCATTCCAAGCACTATGTACCAGCCTAGCGGCACGAGTCGGTACTGGAAATCTAACGGGTGTTGCTATCGCGATTACGGCAGGCGGCCCTGGCGCTATATTCTGGATGTGGGTCGTTGCATTATTAGGAATGGCGACATCATTTGTTGAATGCACATTAGCGCAGCTTTATAAAACCAAAGATGACCAAGGTAGCTATCGCGGCGGACCTTCTTATTACATGGAGAAAGGCTTAAAACAGCGCTGGATGGGTGTATTGTTCTCCATCTTCTTAATTATTGCATTTGGTTTGGTTTTTAATGCAGTTCAAGCGAACTCCATTGCACAAGCAACTGCTGTGGCATTTGATTTTAACCCACTCTATGTTGGAATTACCTTAGTGATCCTCAGTGGCATCATTATTTTTGGTGGATTAAGATCAATTGCTAAAGTTGCCGAATTTGTTGTGCCAATCATGGCTATTGCTTATTTAGTACTGGCTTTCTGGGTCGTCGGTCAAAATATTGAGCGCTTACCTGATGTCTTTATGCTGATTTTCCGTAGCGCCTTTGGTTTACAGGAAGCCGCAGGCGGTGCAATTGGTTATGGTATCGCTCAAGCGATGACGCAAGGCATTCAGCGGGGATTATTCTCGAATGAAGCCGGAATGGGGTCTGCGCCAAATGCAGCGGCATCTGCGTCACCTTATCCACCACACCCAGCCTCCCAAGGCTATGTCCAAATGTTGGGAGTATTCATGGATACCATAGTGATCTGTAGCGCTACAGCCATTATTATTTTGGCTTCTGGCGTGTTAGATGGCCCGGTGGGTAAAATCAATGGTATTGAGCTGACTCAGCTAGCTTTATCTTCTGCGGTGGGCAGCTGGGGAAGTATCTTCGTTGCGATTGCAATTTTCTTTTTTGCCTTTACATCCATCATTGCCAACTATGCTTATGCAGAAAGCAATATGATTTTCTTGGAAAATAATCATACCGCAGGGCTATTTATTTTCCGCTTAGCGACATTGGGAATGGTGATGTTCGGGGCGCTCGGTGAAATGCCACTGATTTGGAAACTTGCGGATATTTCGATGGGCTTAATGGCAGTTACAAACTTGATTGCCATCCTCTTGTTGTCCGGTGTGGCATTTAAACTCGCGAAAGATTACAACCAACAGTTAGGTGCGGGCAAAATTCCAACATTTGATATTAATGATCATCCAGAGCTGAAAAAGCAGCTCAATGAAGGAATTTGGGAAAAGGAGTCGGTTGAGCAGTGGGTTAAGAACGAAGCCCATTAATTTTGCAGCTGCTGATCGCTGTTGACTGCATTGACCTCAGTTGAAAATTAATAGAAATGTAAGGCGCTTGGATTTATTTCTAAGCGCCTTTTTTATTATTCATTCTCTGGTTAATAAATATAAAAAACTTGCTTTATTGTCTTTAGAGCGTAAGGTTTTGGAGGAAAATAATAACCAAGATAAATATGAAATAAGGTGTTGATCAGGAAGATGAAACTCGGGCGATACGCAGCAACATTTTACGGGGTCGTGTCCATATTATTGTGGAGCACGATGGTAGGGCTTGTTCGCAGTACGAGCGAAAACTTTGGCCCTATTGGTGGTGCGGCTCTTATCTATTCGATAGGGAGCCTAGTTTTGGTTATTGTAATGGGATTGCCGAAAATTCATCTTTTCCCTAGACGTTATTTGTTCTGGGGGGCATTTTTATTTGTTAGCTATGAAATTTGCTTTATTTTAGCTCTAGGGCTTGCCAATACTCGTCAGCAAGCCATTGAGTTGGGTATGGTGAATTATTTATGGCCGAGCTTCACAATTGCGTTAGCGGTTTTATTTAATCGGCAGCGTTTTAGCCTATTACTGATTATTGGGCTTATTTTAGCGTTTGCAGGCTTATTGTGGGTTATCTCAGGGGATCAACCTTTGTCCCTGAATGCGATTCTTTCAAATATTCAAAGTAACCCACTGAGCTACGGCTTAGCCTTTGTTGGTGCATTATTGTGGGCTTTCTATAGCAATATTACGAAACGAATGTCGAATGGCTGCAATGGTATGGTGCTGTTTTTTATCATGACATCGGTCGGATTGTGGATCTTATTTATCTTTTCGACGCCAGCGCCATTTAATATCAATGTGAATAGCATCAGTTTGTTATTTGTCACTGCTATTGCAACTGGCGGGGCGAATGCACTTTGGACAGTGGCAATCATTAAAGGCAATGTGGCTTTTCTCGGGACATTGTCCTATTTCACTCCTGTTATCTCTACAGCGTTTTCTTCAATGTTATTGAGCACCGCATTAACACTGGGGTTCTGGCAAGGTGTCTTGATGGTAACCATAGGGTCAATCACCTGTTTTATTGCGACAAGGCGCTGAGTTATGTTTGGGCGTGTAACGAACACTAATAGCGCCGAGGATAAAAATCACACCAAGTAGCTGCAATACCCAATGTTCTGGTAAGCCATGTTGAACAGCATCGATAATGACGCTGGAAAGTACTTGACCACTAATAGCGAAAATAGTGGTTAGTGTGGCGCCAAGTAATGGCAAAACATAGCTGTTTATGATGACAAAGCAAGCACCAATGACGCCTCCTGTAAACGCAATGAGAGGAATGTTTTCAAAGGTAATGTTAAATGAGTCTTGGGCGAACCAAATAATCATGCTTAATAATAAAAATCCCACAACATGATTAATTAAAGAGGCATAAAAAGCATTGGTGACTTGAGATAGCCCTCCATTAATGCTTCGGCTCAGAATAATACAAATTCCATTAGACAGTGCGATCATAATAAAAAACAGTAACATAGATTATTTCCCCAGAATGATGAATGTTGAGCCAATCAGTAGTAGCAACACCGTAATTCCATCCTTTAGCGTTACTTTTCGTTTGGCTAACCCTAAAAATCCTATATGGTCAATGAGTAGCCCTGCCACTATTTGCCCTGTTAGCATCAATACAATGGAACCTGAAAGTGAAAGAGGGCTGTTGACTGTGATCGCGGCGAGTAACACTGTAAAGGCACCAGGGATCCCACCGAGATAGCTCCAGCGGGGAATTTTGTGGTTTCTTTGTGTTTTTCCCAATCGACCTTTGACCATCAACCAGATCAGCAAAGCAACCATGCTACCTATTCCGTGAGTCAACCAAGAGGCTTGTAGTGGCGAGGTAAAAGTAGATAAATAGCTATTACTCATGATCATCAATGTGAGTAAAACACCGGAACACACGGCGATCAGCGAAAGTAAAATCTCTTTTTTCATATTGATTAATTCGGGGTGAATGATTTGCGAAGTATAGGGATTGTCGATGATGAGAAAAACCGTTATAAAGGAAAAACTGTGTTTCTATTAAGTTGACAATAATGAATGTTGATTACACGCTACTCCCTATTTTTATCGCTATTGTCGAGCAGGGAAGCCTGACAAAAGCAGCAGAATCACTGCATATGACAAAATCGGCGGTGAGCAAAAAGTTGATAGCGTTAGAAGCGCAAACGGGGATCCGTTTAATTACACGCTCAACTCGCCACCTGCAACTGACAGAAGCGGGTGAGCTTTACTATTCCTACCTGAAAAAAGCCCATCAAGCGATTAACGAGGGCAATGAAATGCTCTCTCGTTACAGTGGTTCGGTCGATGGAACATTAAAAATCAGCGCTCCAATGGTATTTGGTCATTTGCACTTAACCGCACTGCTTCCCGAGTTTTTGAAACGCTGGCCACAATTACATGCAGAGATCGTGTTTGACGATAAGCTGGTGGATTTAGTGGGTGATGGCTTTGATATGGCAGTGCGGATAGGCGAATTACAGGATTCTTCGTTAATTTCTCGAACGTTATCACCTTGCCATAGTGTTTTGTGTGCTTCCCCGAAATGGCTTGAGGAACATGGAAACCCGAATAATCTTGATGAACTCGCTGAGCATAACTGCCTTTTATACAGCTATTTCCAAGCAGGGCAAACATGGTTGTTTACCTATCAGGGAAAGAAAGTTCGATTTACCCCGACGGGGAATTTTCGGGCAAATAGCAGCCTCGCATTGCACCAAGCCGCTTTACAGGGGCTTGGTATTTGCCAGCTACCTCAATTTATTGTCGCACCGGATATTCTCGCTGGGCGATTGGTCACGGTGTTACCGGAGTATCGCTTGCCGCTGCATCATATTTATGCGGTCTATCCAAACCGGAAGTTTTTACCTAAAAAGGTGGCGACTTTTCTCGATTTCTTACAGGAAACGCTCGGAAGTTCAGGGGATTATCAGAAAAATTATGAATTGAAATTATTGTGAGTTTTCTGGAATAAGGTCGCTAAAAAATAAAAAGCCGAATGTCAGCAATATGCCAACATTCGGATTTTAAATATCAAGATTAAGCTAAGTTTTGCTCAGCAACAGGCTCGCTTTTCGCGGTCAATTTGCCGATAAACATCGAGATAATAAACGCGATAATCCCTGGAATTAACCAACCCATACCTTGCTCAAACAGCGGTAAGTAGGTGATTAGGTTTGCTTTTACTGTTGTGCTTAATAATTCCATATTATTTAGCGTATCGAATAGGCTCATCAGTACAACTACGCCAATGGTGATCCCATAAGTGACCCTAGGAGCAGCCATAAATTTGCGTGCAAATTGCAGGAAGACGATAGTGACCGATGAAGGATAAATCATCAGCAGAGCCGGAATAGTGACGCGCAATAAAGTATCGAGACCAAACGTGGACACGACAGTGGTTAGCATCGTGAAGAAAACCACCCAGAAGCGATAACTTAAACGGTGATGGAAAGTGGCAAAGTAATCTGCACAGGCGCTGGTCACACCCACTAACGTGGTCATGCTTGCCAGTAATACAATTCCGCACATGATCCACGTACCTACCGTACCAAACAGGACATCGACGTAACGAGAGAAGATCTGTCCGCCGTTGGTGGCTGTATTCGCCACTTGTTCACTGGTCGCGCCTAAATAGAACAGGCAGATATACAGTGCCGCGAGTAAGCTCACTGAAATTAAACCCGCTTTAATCGTGATGGTCGCGACTTGGCGTGGTTCAGTGATCTGTTTTGAAGCTAATGCACGCGCCACAATCCCGCCAAACGCCATCGCAGATAGTACATCCATGGTTTGGTAACCATCAATTACGCCGCCAAAGAAGGCAAATTCTGCATACTGTTTAACAGGGGGATTCATATCAGAAAGCGGGTCAATGACCACGGCAATCCCCACTACCACTAATAAAACAAGTAACGCTGGAGTCATAAACTTACCAATCGCACTGATCATGGTGCCTTGCTTCAACATGAAGAACATCGAGGTAAAGTTAAAAATGAGCGCGAAAGTGAGATGAGAAAATGTGCTTTTTTCAACGAAGCCTAATGGTAAAAAGCCCATTTCAAATGCGGTATTCGTCACCCTTGGCATCGCAAATGTGGAGCCGACAATTAGGTAGAGTGCAACCCAGAAAATGACCGCAACCCATTTAGGCAAATCAACAGAAAGCTTTTCACCACGTCCTTTTACTGCAACTGTTACTAAGGTTAAGAAGGGTAATAGAACACCGGTGATCAGAAAACCTAATGAGGTATCAAACCAGTCTGTCCCTGATTGATAGCCTGCCATCGGTGGAAAGATGATATTTCCCGCGCCTAGAAATAAGGCGAATACCATCATCCCCAGAATTAACATATCTTTAGTCGAAAACATTTTACTACCTGTTAGTGATGTGGGTTTTATTGTACTTATAGATGAATGACAATTTTTTAAAAGAGGCAGATAGTATCAAATTTGGAAGAGTAAGTAAGGTAAAGGATAAAATAGCCCTAAGAGAAAGACAGGAGATGGATATGCCAGAATGGGGATGTCTAGGCATATCCAGTTAAATTGTATTTTGGTCTAGAGATTTGAACTTTAAATTAACTGCTCACTAGAAAATAAATTTGTTTATTGCGACAGCAACGCCATCACAATCGTTGGTATCGGTGACAAATTTCACTATTTCACGAATATGTGGCGCAGCATTTCCCATTGCAACCGAAACACTCGAATACTGTAGCATGGCAACATCATTATTTTGGTCACCGATGCTCATGACTTTATCCGGCGTGAGAGATAATTTCTCACATAACACTTTTAGTGCAGAGCCTTTGCTTGCATCCTTATTCGAAACTTCGAGGAAATAAGGACTAGTTTTGATCAGCGAGTAGTTTTCAAAGGTATTTTCAGGAATATAGCTGATACCTACATCCAGTTTCTCGGGATGGTCAATAATCATGATTTTGGTAAAACTGAGCGAGCTATCCATTTCGTTAACTGGGCAATACACCAAAGGGGTATTGGTGAAATAGGCATCATGAATGGTATAGCGGCTAATATGACGATTCGCAGTGAACATGGTGTTGTCTGCAAGGGCGTGCATATGAACCCCCACGTTGTTAGCTAGTTCAGCAAAATATTGATAATCTTCAAAATCTAACAAGTTTTCATAAAGGTGGCTGCCATCATTGGCTTGATGGATAACGCTGCCATTGTTACTGATGCAGTAGTTACTGGCGGTGTCTAATCCAAGTTCTTGAAGGTAGGGCAAAATGCCAGAATAGGGGCGACCTGAGGCAAGGACAATTCGCACACCTTGTTTGTGCGCGCGGGTAATGGCTTCTTTCACTGCGGGAGAAATTTGGTGCTGCGAATTGAGTAACGTGCCATCTAAATCAATGGCGACCAGTTTGATTGACATCAATGCCTCCTAAAATAGAACTTTTACACGTACCTTACTCTGATTATCGAGAATGTAAATTATCTAAGAGGGCAACGGATAAGTTGCTCAGTAAAAAGGATGAGAATACCCATGTTTTATCGCATTAAAACTGAAAAAATGCAGGTTAATGCGCGTAAAACAAATTCACTCATCATCCGGGATTAGGTGTAATGGCTCTTTTACATCCAAATGAATTTGGTCATTTTGACGAAAATCAAACGGCGTAATGCCATATTCTTTGCGGAACATATAGGTAAAGTGAGATTGCGAGCCGAAGCCAAAATCTAACGCAATATCAAAAATACTTTGGCTGCTGTTTCTTAATAAATTTACGGCGCCAGCCAGTCGGCGCTGACGGATATATTTTCCTAAGGAGATTCCTGTGACCTCCTTAAAGATTTTTTGCATATGCCAAAGGGAATACCCAGAATAAGCAGCGAGTTCTTCCAAATGGATGACTCGACCTAAATGCTCTTCGATCCATTTACTTAGAGCATTAACAAGTGCTACGTGGTTATCTTGTGCCATCTCAAATTCATTCTTATTTTACGGTAACCGAAGTATACACAACTTCATTTCACCATGACAAAGGTTGGTTGTGCGGTATTACAGATTTATGTATAAAAATCACACAATAATAGCCAGTTATTTATCAAGAGCTGCAAAAATAAACAATTGTTTTCTTGAAAACGATGAATAGCCCATTTTACGAAACTAAAGACGATAATATCGATTAATATTGCCAGATGATGTGACTATTAAGAACCCCATTATCTATGCGAAATATGCTATTAATCATCAGCATTGTAATTATTTGTGCTTTTTTATACCTCTTGGCGATGAATAATCTCTGCGATCAGGGCGGGGATGATTTTCAACTCGGTGTTTGCCGCGTGACGGGTTTGTTACCATTTTGAGTTTGCATTTTGCAACGTCTTACAGGATATTAGTTTGTCATTATTTGGAAACATTAGAAGACAGGCAGAAAGCCAGCTTTACAGTTGTATAATTGCGAGTGGAGTTCATGCAAAAATTCAAATAAACTTGCGTGATTATCACAACTGTGGACGATAACAAAAAGCTAGAGGATGAAGGGTAAAGATATGGCGCAACAGACGCTAAAGCGCGGATTGAAAAACAGGCATATTCAGTTAATTGCCTTGGGGGGCGCTGTCGGTACAGGGCTATTTTTAGGGATAGCAACCACCATCCAAATGGCAGGTCCGTCGGTACTACTTGGGTATGCATTGTGTGGATTTATCGCTTTTCTGATCATGCGTCAGTTAGGTGAAATGATTGTTCAAGAGCCTGTTGCAGGGTCATTTAGCCATTTCGCATTCAAATATTGGGGCGGTTTTGCCGGGTTCCTCTCGGGTTGGAACTACTGGGTGATGTTTATCCTCGTGGGGATGACTGAACTGACCGCTGCGGGTAAATATATGCAACACTGGTGGCCTGAGTTACCTATTTGGGTTTCGGCACTGGTGTTTTTTATTGCGGTTAATGCAATTAACCTGATTAATGTTCGCTCTTATGGAGAAACCGAATTCTGGTTTGCGCTAATTAAAGTTGTTGCGGTTATCGCGATGATTTTATTTGGCTGTTACTTACTGTTTAGTGGCCATGGCGGCCCTCAAGCCAAAGTGAGTAACTTATGGGAATACGGCGGCTTTTTTGCCAAAGGCTATAATGGGCTATTAGTCGCGCTGGCGATTATTATGTTCTCATTTGGTGGATTGGAATTAGTGGGGATCACCGCGGCAGAAGCGGAAGATCCAGATAAAAGCATTCCAAAAGCCATCAATCAAGTGGTTTACCGTATCTTAATTTTCTATATCGGCTCACTGGCGGTATTACTGGCGCTGTATCCGTGGGTGCAACTGGATGGCAAAACTAGCCCCTTCGTACTGATTTTCCATGAGCTGGGTGATTTACTCGTTGCCAATGCATTGAACGTGGTGATTTTGATTGCGGCTCTGTCGGTTTATAACAGTGGTGCTTACTGTACTAGCCGCATGCTGTATGGTTTAGCACAACAAGGTAACGCACCGCTCTTTATGGCAAAAGTGAATAAAGGCGGCGTGCCTGTAATGGCGCTGATTGTTTCAGGTATCGCGACTTCTGGCGGGATCTTGATTAACTTCGTGATGGAAGGCAAGGCATTTGAATTACTGATGTCCTTAGTGGTAACGACGCTGGTGCTAAACTGGATTATGATTTGTGTTTCTAACTTGAAATTTAGAGCCGCGATGAATAAACAGGGTATTGAAACGAAGTTTAAGAGTATTTGGTATCCGTTTGGTAACTATCTGTGTTTAGCATTCTTGTCGCTAATCTTGATTATTATTCTGACAATGGATGGGTTACGCGTTTCTGTACTGATTATGCCTCTTTGGATCGCGGTTCTGTGGGTTGGTTATCAATTCTCAGGTGCTAAAAAACAAGGTGTAGAGAGCAAAGCGTTATAGTCTTATCAATCAGTAAAAGACCAGATAAATAAAAAACAAAAAACCGGTAAGATTTTTAATCTACCGGTTTTTTTATGCTGGCTTTTTGGTTAATCAGCCTCTAGCGAGATGAGTTCAAACGCTTACCACTGCCAACGTAACCAAGCAAACAGGACGTTACCGTTATTGTATGTTCCTGGAATATAGGTCGCTTGAACAGAAAGCTTATCATATTCAATAGAAACTAAAGGCAGAGGCGCAGGGAGTGGAATATAGCTATATTCCTCACGCGCGGTAATACCTAATGTGAATCCCGCACCCATACGGAAGCCATCAAGATCGCCCGGGATCCACATTTTTTGGAAACCATAACCCACGATTGGCTCGACTTTATTATGGGAATCCATAAATGCCATTGCGTAGAGTGCATGCCAGTCATTATCTTCATCATAACGATATTTACCGATACCAAAGCCCCATGGCTCTTCATTATAGGTATCTGTTTTTTCTTTATCGTACATAAGACGGTTATGCCAAGTGAAGAACGGGATATACAGCTCATATTTGTCAGAATCCCAAGTGGTGCTGACATTATTAGTGAATTTATCCCATAAACCGACTGACTGCTCTTCAGCAAATGCAGGCGATGACATGCAGATTGAAGCGCTCAGAATTGCCGATGCGCCTACAACCAACTGTATGTTTTTATTAACTCTCATTGTGGATCCAAT
Organism: Providencia sp. wls1922; assembly: GCF_009706505.1. Taxonomy (NCBI): domain Bacteria; kingdom Pseudomonadati; phylum Pseudomonadota; class Gammaproteobacteria; order Enterobacterales; family Morganellaceae; genus Providencia; species Providencia sp. wls1922. Next base: position 64,219 of record NZ_WLUG01000110.1, read on the forward strand.
CTAGTTTTATCTGATAGATGAGTCATGATAGACATTGACAATGATGACATCATTATCGCAATTGTAATAATTGTAGTGGAAATTATTTTAATAAAGATAAGCTAAATAGGACAGCAATAAATGGTTAAATTAGGATAATGACGTATTGGGATCGTAATTTGCTGTAAGGAATCAACTCAATATTGATATCAATTTTTTGATATTAGAATGAATCAATTAGCTATAACCATTTGATTATTAATTATAAAATCCAATTTATTTTTGATGGAAATCAATCGCATTTAATTATTGAAGACAATAGATAATCTGCTAGTAATTAGCATTGTGTATGAGACAATTCATTTAAGGACGTTATTTAATTAACTTAATGATTTTTATTAAGTTAAAAAGACGTAATAAGCGCAATATGACTAAGGTCAATTATCTTTCTAAAGGCAATTGTTTTACTGAAGACAATTATTTTACTGAAGACAATGGAGAGGGCACTAATGAGAGTGAATGCATTAACGATTGCGGGAACGGATCCATCTGGTGGAGCCGGTATTCAAGCAGATCTGAAAACATTTTCCGCACTCGGTGCGTATGGAACCAGTGTGATGACTGCGCTGGTGGCACAAAATACGCAAGGTGTTCAAGCCATCCATAATATCCCTTCAGACTTTGTTGCGGCTCAATTGAACTCTGTTTTAAGTGATGTCCGTATTGATGCCGCGAAAATCGGCATGTTATCTAATCGAGGCAATGTTCAAGTTGTCGCCAATGCGTTGAAAAAAACACCCGTGCCTTATGTGGTGCTCGATACGGTGATGGTAGCTAAAAGCGGAGATCCGCTATTATTGCCAGATGCGGTGGAGACGCTAAGACGCGAGCTTTTACCTATGGTTTCGCTGATCACGCCAAATTTGCCCGAAGCGGCAGTATTACTTGATGAGCCGATGGCACAAACGGAAGAACAAATGCGTGAGCAAGGGCAACGTTTACTGCAATTAGGTTGCCAGAGTGTCTTGATGAAAGGCGGGCACTTAATCGATTCTCAAAGCCCTGATTGGTTGATCACCCCAGAAGGTGAGTGGCGCTTCACATCGGTACGTATCGATACCAAAAATACCCATGGTACGGGATGCACATTATCTGCTGCATTAGCTGCACTGAGGCCGCGTTTTGAGGATTGGCAACAAACAGTTGTGGAAGCAAAAGCTTATTTGCAAGGGGCGCTAGAGCAAGCGGATAGCTTAGAAGTTGGTAGTGGTTTTGGGCCTGTACATCATTTTCATCGCTGGTGGTGAGAATTTTGAGGGACTAGAAAAAAGAAATGGCTAGCTCAAGGGAGATTGAGCCAGCCAAGGAGGTGGTTCCTAGTCTTAATTTATGACTTTCTAGTTCTTCGTTTTCGACAGTGACTATACGATATAGAATAACCAATTGATGTGATCTGTTGCATAAATTTGGATATTGAGTGCACTTTTTAACGAAACTGTCAATAACGAGAATGATTCTCAACTAAAATAAAGCATAAAATGGCCGTTTTTTACACGAATACCTAAGAAAAAACCCATAGTCATCGACCATGGGCTTCTATTTAGTAAAACGTGTTTAGTAATAAGCGATGGAATGCTTAGTCAGTTTACGCTTTTTCTGCTTTTACGCTTTTTCTTCTTGGGCTTGGTGCGGATCCCGAGTAGTCGTTCCTGCAAGATTGCGGATCAACAAACCAAAATTCACATCCACATCTTCAGGAATTGGCAGATAAACTACATGTCCATTACCTGGAGCAACTTCAATAGATTCACCTTTGCGGTTAGTTAATGCATCCAGAGTAAAGACGATATTACCTGACGGTGTCATTAACTCTAAGCTGTCACCGACGCTAAATTTGTTTTTCACATCGACTTCCGCTAAGCCATTCACTCGGTTGCCTGTGAATTCACCGACAAATTGCTGGGTATCCGAAACGGAATAGCCATATTCATAGGTTTGGTAGGCATCATGGGTGTGACGACGTAAGAAACCTTCGGTATAACCACGGTGTGCTAATCCTTCAAGGGTAGAAAGCAGGGTTGGGTCAAATGGCTTACCCGCTACCGCATCATCAATGGCGCGGCGATATACTTGGGCTGTACGAGCACAATAATAGAATGATTTAGTACGACCTTCGATTTTCAGTGAATGAACGCCCATTTGGGTCAGTGTTTCAACGTGTTCGATGGCGCGTAAATCTTTTGAGTTCATGATGTAAGTGCCATGTTCGTCTTCAAAGGCGGTCATGTATTCGCCCGGACGCATCGCTTCTTCAATCATGTAGACTTTATCGGTTGGAGCACCTTCACCGAGTGTTGGCGCTACGTTTTTAACGGGGATTGGCTCATGAACATGCACGATGTTACCCACATCGTCTTCTTTGCCTTCTTGAACTTTATATTCCCAGCGACACGCGTTAGTACAGGTGCCTTGGTTAGGGTCACGCTTATTAATATAACCAGACAGCAGGCAGCGACCAGAATATGCCATACACAGCGCACCGTGTACAAAGACTTCCAGCTCAATTTCAGGCACTTGCTGGCGGATTTCAGCGATTTCTTCCAACGATAATTCGCGGGATAAAATCACGCGAGTTAATCCCATTTGTTTCCAGAATTTTACGGAAGCCCAGTTGACGGCGTTAGCCTGAACCGACAAGTGAATATCCATCTCCGGGAAGGCTTCACGCACCATCATAATCAGACCAGGGTCTGACATAATCAGTGCATCGGGTCCCATTTCAATCACGGGAGTCAGATCACGAATAAAGGTTTTTAACTTGGCGTTATGTGGCGCGATATTGACGACCACATAGAATTTTTTACCCAGCTCGTGGGCTTCGTTGATCCCTTTCGCGAGATTCTCATGGTTAAATTCGTTATTACGCACGCGTAAGCTATAACGTGGTTGGCCAGCGTAAACCGCATCGGCACCGTAAGCGAAAGCATAGCGCATGTTCTTCAAGGAACCTGCTGGGGATAATAATTCTGGTGTAAACATGTTAGTTCTCAGTCTGATGTCAGGTCAGCACCAAGCCGGATGGCTTGGTGTAAAAATTCGAGGGTGGGGATTTTAACGCTAAATGACGGGAATGCCAAATTTCCCATGTAAAAAACAGGGTTATAATTTTGTTACAGAAACGCTGGCAGCAATTAGATGTCGTCCCAACGATAGCCTAAACCATAGATGGAGCGGATAAAGGTTTTTTCGTCATCCAACGATTCGAGCTTACGGCGTAAATTTTTGACGTGGCTATCAATGGTTCTATCGGTGACCACGCGATGGTCGTCATACAAAATATCCAGTAATTGATCCCGAGAAAACACCGTACCTGCGTTATCAGACAAAAACTTTAGTAGGCGAAATTCTGCGGGGGTTAATTCCAGTAATTTATCGCCATAACGGACTTGGAACGCATTTTCATCGATAATCAGTTGAGTCTCTTGGCTACCTGTAGACGAAGGGGCTTTTTGGCAACGGCGCAAAATCGTTTTCACTCGGGCAACCACTTCTCGCGGACTAAAGGGCTTACAAACGTAGTCATCGGCACCAATTTCTAACCCTAATAAACGGTCAATTTCTTCCGTTTTAGCCGTCACCATAATCACAGGAACGTCGCTGAATTTACGCAGTTCACGGCAGACTGAAATGCCATCGAGTCCCGGCAACATCAAATCTAATAAAATCAGGTCAGGAAAGTGCTTTTGTACATAGGGGATCACTTCATCACCACGCATCAGCAAGGCGGGAACATAGCCTGCCGCTTGCAGATAATCAAACAGTAATTGTCCAAGTTTGGGTTCATCTTCAACAATCAGAACATGGGCGCTATTGGCTCCCAATAAAGGGGAATCAGGCAAAGACACTATTGCTCCTCCTGCGTCGTAATGGGAATTTGAATGGTTATCTTCACGCCACCGAGTGGAGAGGGGGCAGCAGAAATAGTCCCGTTATGGGCTTCGACAATATTATAGCAAATCGCCAGTCCCAAACCTGAGCCGCCACTCGCACGGTTACGAGAAACTTCTACACGGTAAAATCGCTCAAACAGACGCTGGCACTCTTCAACACTTAATCCCGGCGCGCTATCTTCCCACGTGATCACTAGTTGTTGGTCATGTTGGCTCACGTTGACGGCAATTTTGCCGTGAGGATCGGTATAGCGCAGGCTGTTTTCCATCAAATTATAAAACAGTTGGTTGATGCGGTCAGGGTCAGCAAATAGGTGGGAATGGGAGGAAAAGTGAGTTTCTAACGTTAGTTGTCTATCTTCCAATCGCCATTTGGCTTGCCCTAAATTCATCTCAATAATCGGGATAATATCGATAGATTCCATACGATAAACCAAGGAGCCTCTATCGGATAACGAAAGCTGATGCAGGTCATTGACCAGTTTTATCAGTGTTTGAGTCTCATTGAGTAGGGAATTGATGGTTTCAGGAGTCGCTTGGCGTACGCCGTCTTGCACAGCTTCAAGTTCTCCGCGTAAAACGGAGAGCGGGGTGCGTAATTCATGGGAAATATCCGCCATATAATCGCGGCGCATTTGCTCATTTTTTTCCAACGTCGAGGCGAGATGGTTAAAGTCTTTTGCCAATTGCCCCAACTCATCTTGGCCAATCTCAGATATCCGTGCGCTGAAATTGCCTTTAGCGAGCTGTTGAGTACCTTCCAATAATCGGGTGATGGGCTTTAAAAAGCCGCGAGCTAAAAATAGGGTTACTAACAGCGCCACGAACAGAGATAGCCCTGCAATTACCCAGCTAATGTGCATCTGCTGGGTATCAAAACGTTGGTCTAATTGGTTGCTGATACCACTTTCATAACTGGCAACTAGCCAGCCGACGGTTGCTCCTCGGCTCGTTTTAACTGGCACGCGGATGACTTGATCCGGTGGGGGGAGGTCACGCCCCCAAATGAGGTTGTCTTTGGTGTCATAAACCCAAAACATACCGCGCATTCGCTTATGACCACCGCCATGACCTTGCCCTTGGTGCTGATTATCGACATTGCGTAAAATACGGAAAAACATCCGCTCATCAACCGCCAAAAAACGCCAACTTTCTCGCTCCTCATATTGTTCGGCAAGCGCCAAAGCGAGTAACTCAGCACGTTGCTGGTCATTCTCTTTTATATAGTCAATAAAACCATGCTGGAAGCCCATTCTGACCCCTTGATGCATGATAGCAACCAGCAGCAAACAGGTGGCAAAGATAGCGATAAATAACCGAGTACTGAGGCTCGAGAGTTTAAGCTTCATGGGATTTCTCCTGCATTGAAGGCGCTTTGCGTGAAAACCGCTGTCTCAGACTATCAAAACTGAGATACACCACTGGGGTGGTAAATAGCGTCAGCAACTGGCTCATGACCAAACCACCAACAATTGCGATCCCCAGTGGTTGGCGTAATTCTGCGCCATCACCTGTACCTAGCATCAAAGGGAGCGCCCCAAAAATCGCGGCAAGGGTCGTCATTAAAATCGGTCTAAAGCGCAGCAGGCTCGCGCGTAAAATAGCTTCTTTCGCCGATAAGTTCGCATTGCGTTGGGCTTGAAGGGCAAAATCTACCATGATAATGGCGTTTTTCATCACAATCCCGATAAGCAACATAATGCCGATTAGAGCAATTAGGCTAAATGGCGTATCAAATAATTCCAAGGCTAATAACGCGCCGACACCTGCGGATGGCAGTGTCGATAAAATGGTGAGTGGGTGAATATAACTTTCATACAAAATACCCAGTACCAAATAGACCGTGACAATCGCCGCTAAGATTAAAAATAACTGAGATTTTAAGGTATCTTGGAAAACTTGCGCTGTTCCTGCGAAAGTACCGCGTACCGTCGATGGAACGCCTAAAGCGGTCATGGTTTTTTCCACCGCCACAATCGCATCGTTTAAGGTATAACCGTCTGCCACGTTAAAGGAAATAGTAGACGCGGCTGATAACCCTTGGTGGTTAACACTTAAAGGTGCATTGGCGGGTTGCCAGCGGGCAAAATAGGAGAGGGGAATAGCTTCTCCCTGTTTATTCACCACAAACATTTTATCCAGCGAACTGACGTCTTGGGTATATTCCGGTGCCACTTCCATCACCACTTTATATTGGTTCATGGCTTCATAAATGGTGGAAATTTGACGTTGACCAAAGGCGTTGTTGAGCAGGTTGTTCGCATCACGCACATCGATACCCAGTTGCGCCATCAAATCGCGGTCATAGGTTAATGCCATCTCCGCGCCTTTATCTTCTTTATCAGAGTTCACATCGGTTAATTGAGGCAAATCCCCCAGCGCTCGGCGAATAGCGGGCTCCCATGAACGTAATGCATCCAGCTCGTCGGCTAACAGGGTGAATTGATAGCTGGCTTCGGATTGGCGTCCGCCCACGCGAATATCTTGAACGGGCATCATAAATAAGTTGGCACCGGGTTCGTTCGCCAGTTTCATGCGCAAGCGATTAATCACGCTGTTGGCACTCTCTTTGCGCTCATCCAGTGGTTTTAAGGAGATAAACATAGAACCGCTGTTGACGCGGCTGCCGCCCGTAAATCCAGTGACGCTATCCACGGCAGGATCCGCTTTCACTTGCTGCATAAAGCTGGTCATTTTTTGCTTCATTGACTGGAATGAGATGCTTTGGTCTGCTCGAACGAATCCCAGTAAACGCCCTGTATCTTGCTCAGGGAAAAAGGCTTTAGGGATCGAAATATACAGATAAACATTCAAGCCAATTGCCGCAATCAGCACCGCCAGTACACTGCGACGATGAGATAGCACCCAATTTAACGTGACGGCGTAACTTTCTTGTAACCGAATAAGAACGCGTCCAAATCCTCGTTGCTTGGTATTAGCAGAGCCACGTTTTTTCAGTAAATGCGCGCACATCATCGGGGTTAACGTCAGCGAGATAATCAATGATATTCCGATGGCAGTAGAGAGCGTAATAGCAAATTCGCGGAATAATCGCCCAACTAATCCATCCATCAATAACAGTGGGATAAACACTGCCACTAAAGAAATACTCATAGAAACAACAGTAAAGCCAACCTCAGAAACCCCTTTAACCGCCGCGATAAACGGTTTTCGACCATTTTCAATGTGCCGAGAAATGTTCTCTAACACTACAATGGCATCATCCACTACGAATCCGGTGGCGACAGTTAAGGCCATCAATGACAAGTTATTGAGGCTAAACCCGCATAAATACATGGCGGTAAAGGTACCAATTAACGAGACAGGTACCGCAATAGCGGGAATTAAAGTGGCACGCCCTGAACGTAAAAATAGCAATACGACGAGGATCACCAGCGCAATCGCAATCATTAACGCCCGTTCGACCTCTGCCAGCGACGCTTTGATTGTGGGTGTTCTGTCTTGAGCAACCTGTAAATCAATAGCGGCGGGGATCATATCTTTAAATTCAGGAAGTTCTTCGCGAATGCGTTTGACAGTTTCAATGATATTGGCACCCGCTTCGCGGCGAATAATGATCAAAACCGCCGGTTCACCACTGGACATCCCTGCGGCTCGCACATCTTGGACGGAATCTTTTACGACGGCTACATCACTGAGTTTGACGGCATTGCCATTGCTGTAATGCACAATAATCGGACGGTAATCGGCGGCTTTTTTCAGTTCGTCATTAGTCTGGACTTGGTAGCGATTATCGTCATTATTAATATAACCTTGGGGCTGGCGCACGTTGGCACTACTGATGGCAGAGCGCACAGCATCAAGGGAAACCCCTTGATTAAATAGGGCGGTTGGGTTGAGTTCTACACGCACAGCAGGAAGAGAACCACCCCCTACGGCAACTTCACTGACGCCATCGATTTGCGCGATACGCTGAGCTAAGCGTGTGGATGCCACATCATACATTTCCCCGGTACTTAAGGTTTTTGATGTGAGGGTTAAAATCATAATCGGCGCGTCAGATGGGTTTGATTTATAGTAACGTGGTCGACTTGGCATGCCGCTAGGTAATAAATTTTGTGCGGCATTCAACGCCGCTTGTACTTCCCGCGCGGCATTATTGATATCTTTGGTTAAATCAAACTCTAAGGTAATGGAGGTTCGCCCTAACGAACTGCTCGAGGTCATCTCATTTAACCCAGCAATACTACCTAATGAGCGCTCAAGCGGTGTCGCGATAGAGGATGCCATGGTTTCAGGGGAGGCGCCAGGAAGTGACGCTGTCACCCTTATCACAGGGTAGTCTACCTGTGGCAATGGCGCCACAGGTAAAAACAGAAAGCTCAATGCACCGCACAGGGTAATGGCGACACTGATTAACGTGGTCGCCACCGGACGGCTAATAAACAAAGCAAAGAAGCGTTTCATTAAGACTCCTGTACCTTGTGCTCACGGCGATTGAAGCGATGGGCTAAACGGTCAAACATCAGGTAAATTACAGGCGTGGTGAACAGAGTTAAAATCTGGCTCATGATCAGCCCGCCCACCATACAGACCCCCAGTGGTTGACGCAGTTCTGCTCCGACACCAGTACTGAGCATCAGTGGCAGCGCACCAAGCAACGCAGCCATGGTGGTCATCAAGATCGGGCGAAAACGCAGTAAACAGGCCTGATAGATCGCATCATACGGGGATAAACCTTGTTCACGCTCTGCGGCGAGAGCAAAGTCAATCATCATAATGGCGTTCTTTTTCACAATCCCGATCAGCAAAATAATCCCGATAATGGCGATAACATCGAGCTCATTGCCCGCCATCATGAGTGCGAGCAGAGCCCCCACACCAGCGGTCGGCAAAGTGGACAAAATAGTGATTGGATGAATAAAGCTTTCGTATAGAATACCCAGCACGATATACATGGCGATAATAGCAGCAAAAATCAGCCAAACGGTGCTACTCAGCGCTGCTTCAAAGGCGAGGGTGGCGCCTTGGAATTGTGTCGTTATCGATTTTGGCATCGCTATCTGTTTTTCAGCCAGTTTCACCGCATTGACCGCCTCTTCTAATGAAGAATCTCCCGCTACATCAAAAGAGAACGTGACTGACGGGAATTGATCAAGGTGATTAATCGCCAAAGGTCCATAGCCTTCTTGAATATTCACAAGGGTATTTAGTGGAACAATGGCGCCATCAGTACCTTTCAAGCGAATATCATTGAGCGCATCCATTCCATCACGGGTTTGGGTATTGTGCTCTAAAATCACGCGATACTGGTTAGCTTGGGTGTAAATGGTGGAGATCATACGCTGACCAAATGCGTTATACAGAGCGTTATCGATATTCGACATAGTAATACCAAAACGGCTCGCGGTATCCCGATCCACATTCACATACGCCACTAAACCTTTGTCTTGCCAATCGCTGCTGACATCAATCAATTCAGGTTGCTGACTTAAGGCTTCCTGCAATTTTGGTACCCAAGTGCTGAGCTCATCCAGAGAACCTGCTTGCAGCGTAAATTGATACGGGGTACGGGAAACCTGCGTATCAATGGTTAAATCCTGTGACGGTTGCAAGTAAAGATTGACCCCTGCAATGCCGCTGGTGGCTTGTTGTAAGCGAGGAATAATCGTAGGAACACGATCGTCGCGTTCATCAAGGGGCTTCAATGTGATTTGAATACGGGCGTTATTCAGAGTGGCATTGTTACCATCGATACCCACATAGGTGGTAACGTTCTCAACCGCCGGATCTGCCAGAATAATGCCAGCCACTTCTTGCTGTTTCTTCGACATCGCGGCAAACGAAATGGATTGGCGACTTTCAATTGTGCCTTGAATGATTCCGCTATCTTGCAGTGGGAAGAACCCTTTCGGGATCCACATATACAGCAGCACAGTAAGTACCAAGGTTCCCAGCGCGACACACAGAGTTAACCATTGGTGGTTAAGAATGCGTTTTAGCCAAACACCATAACCCGCAATCATCCACTCAAAAAAACGCTCACAGGCGATTTCAAAGCGGTTATGTTTATGCTGAGATTCCGGTTTGAGTAAGCGGGCGCACATCATTGGGGTGAGGGTGAGGGATACCACCGCAGAGATCAGAATTGCCACCGCCAACGTAATCGCAAACTCACGGAATAGGCGCCCGACAATATCCCCCATAAACAGCAGCGGGATCAGTACGGCAACCAAAGAGAAGGTCAGGGAGATAATGGTAAAACCGATTTCTCCTGCGCCTTTTAAGGCGGCAACAACCGGCTTATCCCCTTGTTCGAGATAGCGAGAAATGTTTTCAATCACCACGATGGCGTCATCCACCACGAATCCCGTGGCGATGGTGAGTGCCATCAAGGTGAGGTTATTGACGGAAAAACCACAAAAATACATGACGGCAAAGGTGCCAACTAACGATAAAGGTACGGCGATGCCGGGGATCAGCGTCGCAATACCATTACGTAGAAATAGGTAAATCACCATCACCACGAGGGCGATAGCGAGCATTAATTCGAATTGAACATCATTAACAGAGGCGCGAATGGTGCTGGTACGGTCAGTCAAAATATCCACGTTAACGGATGCTGGTAAGCTTTCAATCAATTCAGGCAACAACGCGCGGATAGTATCCGTGGTGCTAATCACGTTAGCGCCAGGTTGGCGCTGAACGTTAATGACAATTGCTTGTTGGCTATTGGCCCATGCACCGAGATAGGCGTTCTCAGCGCCTTGTTCAATGGTGGCAATATCTCCCAAACGAACAGGGGCGCCATTTTGGAAAGCCACAATCAACTTGCGGTAATCCTCAAGGGATTTCATCTGGTCATTGGCAGATAACGTTACAGAGCGGGTTGGACCATCAAAACTCCCTTTTGCAGAGTTGACGTTGGCATTATTGATAGCGGTGCGAATGGTTTCGCTGTCTAATCCTTTTGCCGCCATGGCTTGCGGATTAAGATTGACGCGCACAGCAGGGCGTTGTCCCCCCGCTAAGGTGACTAAGCCGACCCCAGTCACTTGGGAAATTTTCTGCGCCACGCGGGTTTCAATAATATCTTGTACCTGCGTTAACGGCATCGCATTGGAGGTGACGGCGAGCGTTAAAACGGGCGGATCCGCAGGGTTTACTTTGTTGTAAATCGGTGGATACGGTAAATCGGAGGGCAGCAAGCTAGTGGCAGAGTTAATCGCTGCTTGAACCTCTTGCTCTGCCACATCGAGAGGCAAAGAGAGCTGGAACATTAAGGTGATCACCGACGCACCGCCAGAGCTGCGAGATGACATCTGTTGCAAACCAGACATTTGACCAAATTGAGTTTCTAGCGGTGCAGTGATAGCCGATGTCATTACATCAGGGCTGGCACCAGGATATAAGGTCACCACCTGAATGGTTGGGTAGTCAACTTCCGGTAATGCTGATACAGGTAAAAACCGATAACCGATGATCCCCGCGAGCAAAATCGCCACCATAAATAAGGTGGTTGCAACAGGGCGCAGAATGAAGAGACGGGATGGGCCACCGCCTTTATGAGTATCCGGCTGCATTAGGCTTTCTCCGCGCTATTGCGAGGTTTTTTCTCAGCGGAAGCGGGTTTCTTTTCAAGGGTTGAAGCGTTGACCACTTCAACTTTCGCGCCGTCTGTTAGCTTATCGACGCCATCGGTAATGACTTTTGTATTGGCGGATAAACCGCTTTCAATCACGACTTGTTGGCTGTCTTGAATGCCCACCGTCACAAGGTGTTTCGTCACGGTATCATCATCGCTTAGTACCCAAACATAGTGACCTTCATTGCCCATTTGCAGGGCAGCAGTTGGGATCACGACAGCATTTTGTAAGGTCTCTACCTGCATTTTGACGTTCACAAACTGGTTCGGGAACAGTTTTTGCTCTTCGTTAGTAAAGCGTGCTTTGATTTTCAGTGTACCGGTTGCTGGATCAATTTGGTTATCGGTACTCAGTAATTCACCGCGCGCAATCATAGCAATGTTATTACGATCCCACGCTTCAATCAGGACTTTATTTCCTGCTGCTTGTGCTTGCTGGATTGCAGGAATGTCGCCTTCAGGTAAAGCAAATAGAACGTCAGCAGGTTGTGTTTGGGTGATCACCACAATCGGCGTGGAAGTCCCTGAAGAGATAAAGTTACCCACATCCACTTGTTTTAAACCGATGCGTCCAGAAATAGGGGCGGTAATTTTACTGTAGGTGAGTTGCAGCTTGGCGTTATCAACCGCGGCTTGGTCAACTTTGATGCTACCCTCGGCTTGTAACACAGTAGCCCGCTGGTTATCCAGCTCTTGTTGGGAGATGACTTTGGTTCCCGCCAGTTTTTGGTAGCGGGTCAGGTCTAATCGAGCATTGGCTAAAGTCGCTTTATCTTTAGCTAATTGACCTTCCGCTTGAGCAAGTTGCACTTCAAAAGGACGTGGGTCAATTTGCGCGAGTAAATCACCCGCTTTAACGGATTGCCCTTCGGTGAAGTAGATATTCATTAATTGACCTTCAACTCGGCTAGTGACCGTCACCATGTTAGCAGCCTGTACAGTACCTAAACCGGATAGGAAGCGCGGAACGACTTTTTCTTGGGCAGTGGCAAATTGAACGGGTGCAAGTGGGCGCATTGGTCTTCCACCTGCTTTTTTCCCTTGTCCATCTTGAGTTGCACTGGCTGTGGTTGGTACTTCATTTTGGTTATTTTTATGGTAGACATACCAGGTTGCGCCAGCCGCAGCTAACAGAGCAACAAACAGGGCAGAGCGAGTCAAAATTGTACGGCGTTTCTGTGTCGTCATGGTGGGTAATTCGCTTAACTCAAGGTTGAGTAAAATCAGTTAGGAACCATTCCAATAAATTTAACTGAATATAATAAGGTATATATTAAAAATTAATCAGTTGCGTATTTTAATAGTTTAGCCTGAGGGGAACAAAAGAAAATGGAGGAAATATGAAAAAATGGAAAAGAACTATGGATAAAAGCACGGTTTTTCGTAAGAAAATAAAAAAGCCTGTGACTTTACAGCCACAGGCGAGTAATTGTTCTCATTCGTTTTATTGAGTTACGCTGGTTTTTAATGCTGCCGCAGGGTTACGTTCCTCTGTTGCGGTACGAGTCCAACCTTTGTATGACAGAGGGATAAACGCTACAGCAACAGCTAACAAGGAAACCCCCGCCACATAGTAGGCTGGCGCCATATGGGATTGCTGTAACCATGCACCGGTTAAGATTGGGGTCAACCCGCCAAATACGGCGTATGCCAAGTTGTACGCAAAGGATAAGCCAGAGAAACGAATTTCTGGTGGAAACGCGCGAGTACTGATGATTGGCGTTGTCGCAATCGCTCCTACGAAGAAGCCCATTAACGCGTAATTAAATGTTAAGGTATTCGCAGAAATATCGGATGACAATGATGAATAGAAGTAGATAGCTGTGACAGCTAATCCGCCCCAAGACAATGTCATCGACGTACGTGTTCCCGTTTTATCTCCTAACCATCCCCAGAAAATACAGCCTAAGGTTAAGGTCAACGTTGCTGCGCAGTTGGCTTGTAAAGCAATATTACGATCGATGCCATAAATACCTTTTAATACCACGTCAGGGGTCATCAAAATGGTGACAACGATAGCGGTAGACAGCGACCACGTCAGTGCTGCAGTGATCATGCAAGCTTGTTTATGGGATTTAACCACGGTTTTTACTGGCAACTCTTTGGTTAATGCTTTCTTAGCGGCCATCTCTTTGAAAATCGGGGTCTCTTGTAAGAAGCGACGCAGATAGACAGAGATAAAACCAAAAATGCCCCCTAAGATAAACGGAATACGCCACGCGAAATCATGCACTTCTTGGGTAGTATAAGAACGCTCAATGATAATAGCGACGATAGAGCCTAATAAAATCCCGCCAGTGATCCCTGAGGTTAATGTTCCCACGCCTAAACCATAACGCTGTTTCGGTGTATGTTCGGCAATAAACACCCATGCACCAGGCATTTCACCGCCAATAGCAGCGCCTTGCATGATACGCATTAATAACAGTAACAGTGGTGCAGCGGCGCCAATGGTCTCAAATGTTGGCAAGAAACCAATAATAAAAGTTGGGAATGCCATCAAGAAAATACTTAAGGTAAACATTTTCTTACGACCGATTTTATCGCCAAAGTGGGCCATAATAATGCCGCCCAATGGGCGAGCAAGATAACCCGCAGCAAACAGACCCAGCGTCGCCATTAATGCGAGAAATTCATTATCGCCCGGGAAAAATAGCTGGGAGATAATTTTCGCGTAAAAAACGAAAATAACGAAATCATAAAATTCTAAAGTGCCACCTAAAGAGGATAAGCCCAATGTTTTATAATCTTCTTTGCCTAACGGTCTGGCCGCAGGCTGGCTGGTTGTTTGCGATGTCATAATTCTGTCCTTCTAAATACACAACAATTCAATATTAGCGCGATGAGGTTATTTGTAATAATAGGTACGTTAAATAGCGAAGTAATTAATATTATTTGGCAAAGGATATGAGAGATAAAACGAGGGAAAATAAACCAAGGTAATACTCTGTATCTCTAACGTGAGTTCATTTATAGCAGAAAGTTTCATATTCTGTAAACTGCCACCTTAAAAACAAGCGTAATATTCTGTTTAGTTTGAAAAGGTAAAATTACTACTCCAAATGACAATTGAATGTCACGATATGATATTAATAAACGAGCAATTACAGACGATTGTATATTTTTAGGTGCAAAATAATGGGAAAAAATACAATAAATATAATGGTACTCATTTATTAAGTGTGAAATTAAATAGAATGAATAACGGGGATAAATAAAATAATATAATTAACTTGCAGGGGATAAGGCTATTTAAATAAATAATACTCGCGGATATGATCTGTCAGTGATTTCTATTTTAGTAGAATTAGGAGGTTTTGCAGGAAATGGCAGGTTTTTATAAACCCGCATACCTAGCTTAAGGCAAAGTACGCGGGTAGTTAGTTAAACTAAGAATAGGGTTGCTAACCCTAAGAAGATAAAGAAACCACCAGTATCAGTGATTGCGGTGATCATCACGCTAGAGCCGATAGCAGGATCTTTACCCATCTTAATCATAATTAATGGGATCAGAACACCCATGATGGCAGCCATCAAGAGGTTGAGCACCATCGCAAGGGTCATCACAGCGCCCATGGCGAGATCCCCATAGAGAAGGTAGGTGACGACGCCCATAATACCACCCCAAACCACCCCGTTAATAAAGGCGACTCCGAGCTCTCTTATCATGAGGAAGGAGAAGCTACCGTTCTGAATTTGGTGTAGCGCAATGGCGCGGACAATCATCGTAATAGTCTGGTTACCGGTATTACCACCAATACCTGCCACGATTGGCATTAATGTTGCGAGGGCAACTAACTGTGAAATGGTATCTTCGAACACCCCGATAACGCGGGAAGCCACAAACGCGGTACACAGGTTAATGGCAAGCCATGTCCAACGGGTTTTAACCGCTTGACCAACAGGGGCGAATACGTCCTCTTCAGGGCTTAACCCCCCCATACGGCGGATGCTGTTGTCGTTTTCTTCGCTGATATTATCAACGATGTCTTCAACGGTTAGGCGCCCCATCAGTAAACCATTGCTGTCTACAACGGCGGCAGAAATTAAGTCATAACGTTCGAACGCGCTTGCCGCATCTTCACCTTTTTCATCGGGTAAGAAGGTAACGGTATCGGTTTTCATCACGTCGGCAACAATACGTTCTGGTGCTTGAATCAAAATGGTGGTCAGGGGTAATTCACCTTGCAGATAATTATCTTTATCGACAACGAAAATTTTATCCGTTGCTTCTGGAATTTTTCCCCGTTGGCGTAGATAGCGTTGTACTGTTTTTAGGGTGACATTGGAACGCACGGTGACGAATTCGAAATCCATCATTTGCCCAACGCTGTCTTTGGCGTATTGGAGAACTTCACGAATACGGCTGCGTAAGCTTGGGTCTAAGTAGGTAAGGAGACGGCGCATCGTATCGCGGGGCAAGTGCTCGGCGATATACGCTTGTTCGTCCACATGTAAGCCAGCAACCGCTCGCAGCAGTTCTCGGTCTGACATATCTTTAATCAGGCTGTCCCAAACAGAGACAGAGGCCTCAACCAATACTTCACCGCGTTCGTTGTTGTCGACTAAGCGCCAAAGTGCGAGACGCTCGTCGTACGGTAGCATTTCAAGGATATCGGCGATATCCGCGGTGTGGAGGTCAACAAGCAGTTCTTTAACAGTGCTAATTTTTTCACTAAATGCTTTATCATCCATACTGACGTGTTGGTCTTTCTCGACAAGAGCGTGAACAAACTCTTCGTCTTCCATGAATAACGTCAGTATTTGCTGGCGGATGTACGCCAGTCTTTGTGAATGCGGATTGATTATTGGTGCCGCATCAGTTGAAAAAGCAGTTTGTGACATGTTAATCCTTAAACCATTCGGCGCCGAAGCGCTTTAAATTAATTCGCCTGCGAGGTGACGAAACTTCTACCCAGTATTGTCGCTGATCCCAAAAAAATATCAAATCTGTTCATATTTCGAATAAGAAGAACAAAACAACACTGACCGCAAATCATTATTTTTTATTTCTATTTTCTAAATCATATTCATTTTTGAGTCATATAAGCCTATGGCTCATTTTCTGCGCAAATGGTGAGTTTCCAGCCTGGAACCTCTTCCCAGTAGGCACTCTCTTTTTCAAGGTCAAGCAGCATTAACGCATTGTGGGCGAGATACTGCGCAGGTAAGAAAAGTGTCCAATGACCATCGTCAGTTTCAATGCGCATAGTTGAAGGCGTCGTTGTCGATTGGCGCTGATTATTCAATAAGATAGATAAGCGCAAAATCTGTATCAACGGCATAAATTGCTTGCGTTTAAATAAGTTAAATTTAGGTATTTCATCGTATTTAATGGCACGACGATGATTACGAACCAATGTCGCTAATAGCAATTGTTGCTCTTGGCTAAATCCTGGTAAGTTGGTGTTTTGTAAGATATAAGCGGAGTGGCGATGCATGCCACTATGGTTAATACTTAATCCCACTTCGTGCAGCATAACCGCCCAAATTAAAATGGATTCTAATTGCGGGTTGGCCTGTTTAGGGTTCTGCTGGCGCCACTGATAATACAGCTCTTCCATGGTTTTCAAAACCCGTTTAGCTTGTTCTCGGTCGATATTATAGTGTTCGGCAAGGCTTAATGCGGTGCGTTGACGAATATCTTGGTGGCGAAAGCGACCTTCCATCTCATAGAGAACACCTTCACGCAAGGCGCCATCTGAGAGGCGTAATTCTTTGATGTCGAGGGAATCAAAGACCGCAATTAAGATAGCTAAACCTGGCACAAAAACTTGTTTACGATCAGAAGAAAGTCCCGGAATTTCTAGTGATTTAAACGTTTTGTACTTCAATGCTATTTGTTTGATTTTTTCGAGGCGCTCACGGGTAATAATGCCATCACGCTCGCCCATCTCTACAATCACCGCATGTGCCGCTTTAATGGTGCCGGATGCTCCCATTGCGACGTCCCAAACTTGCTTCTTAAACAGGGTAGCGGTGCTTTCCAATTTTAAGCAGGCGGCTAAATAAGCGCGATTAAAATTATCTGGGGAAATCGTTTCATTAGGGAAATAGTGACGCGCGAAGCTAACGCAGCCCATACGGCGGCTTTCAATTAAAATCGGCTCAAATTTTTCACCGATCACCAGCTCCGTAGATCCACCGCCAATATCGATAACCAGTTTGCGTCCTTTTTCCGGCTGCGTGTGCTCAACGCCCATAAAAATCAAGCGAGCCTCCTCTTGTCCTGAAATAATCTCAATCGGGTAGGGGATAATGGCTTTGGCTCGGCGTAGAAATTCTTCAACGTTGGTGGCGACTCGTAATGAATGGGTACCGACGATACAGACGTTATCAGGCGTGAAACCTTGTAGACGCTCAGCAAATAGCGATAAACACGCTAAGCCGCGCTCCATGGCTTCTTCACTGAGTTCGTTGGTATCACTCAGCCCATCAGCAAGATGAACACGTTTTTTTAAACGGGTTAGAACTTGTAGTGCTCCATTGACAATACGCGCAATAACCATATGAAAACTGTTTGAACCCAAGTCAATTGCGGCAATTTCTTGTGGTCTTGGGGTAGATGAACTGGCAATTGGCATAGTATCAAGCTCTTCTTTCAGGCATTTCGAGTGCTTTTAAAAATTCATAAACAGCTAATTGAGCGCGAATTTTGCGCTTATTGCCGCGGGGAACATAATGATTACTGAGTTCTTTGTCAACAAAGCGGGCTTTGACGGTATCACTGAACTGTAATTCGAGGATATCTAAAACCAACTGTTTAAGTCGCGGATCCAGCAAACGAACAGCCACCTCGATACGGTAGTCGATGTTGCGGGTCATCCAATCGGCTGAGGAGATAAAGACTTTTTCGTCACCGCCGTTGGTAAAGACATAAACTCGGTCATGCTCTAAGAATCGGTCCACCACACTGGTGACCTGGATATTCTCGCTATAGCCTTGTTGCCCTGAAACAAGTGAACACATACCACGCACTAGCAAGCGAATTTTAACGCCTGCATTAGAAGCATCATAGAGCTTATCGGTCAATTCTTTATCGACTAAATTATTAATTTTCAGCGTGATGCCGCTAGGCAACCCAGCTTCAGCATTCGCAATTTCTTGGTCAATTAATTCAGTGATTTTGGTGCGTGTATTTTGCGGAGATACCATCAAATTATCGAAAGTTACAGGGCGATACGGGTTTTCAATAAAGCTAAATACTCGGCGCACTTCATTGGTGATTTGCTCATTACAGGTGAGTAATGAGTAATCGGTGTAGAGACGAGCGGTTTTTTCGTTAAAGTTACCCGTACCGATATGGGCATAGCGAACAATTTGTCCTTCTTCCATGCGGGAGATAATAAATAACTTGGCGTGAATTTTAAGCCCTGGCGCGGAGAAGATAACGTGGACACCCGCTTCAGTCAGGCGTTTTGCCCAGTGAATATTGGCGGCTTCATCAAAACGCGCTTGCAGCTCCACTACCACGGTGACTTTTTTACCGTTGTGGGCGGCGTGGATCACCGAGTCGATGATGCGTGAGTCTTTTGCCACACGGTAAATATTGATTTTGATGGATAACACATTCGGGTCAAACGACGCTTGGCGCAGCAATTCTAATGTGTGCTCAAAGGTGTAATACGGGTAGTAGAGCAACACATCGCGTTCGCGAATGGCATCAAATCCGTTACGGAAATTATCAAACCAACGGTGACGTAAGCGCGGTAGCGGTTTGTTGAGTAAGTTTTTATTTCCTTCATTTGGGAAGTTAATAAAATCTTTAAAGTTATGGTAACGCCCCCCCGCAATCACCGAGTCATCACTTGATAACCCCAGTTTTTCTCGTAGCAGCGCGACCATTTCATCGGGCATATCACGTTGATAAACAAAGCGAACAGGCTCAGCCGTTAAGCGCTGTTTTAACGTGGATGACATAATTTCCAGCAGGCTAGACTCCATCTCCGTGGCGATATCATATTCCGCATCCCGGGTCATTTTCATGGAGTAGGCGTTGAGTTTGTCGTAATCAAAGAAGCCTTTGAAAATTTCATCGAGAGTATAGCGAAGGATATTATCAATCAAAATCATTGACTTGCGGCGCTTTGGCATCTCTGGCGGGAGATTAACAAAACGCGGAACTTTATCCGATGGGATTTCTAATAAAGCGTATTGCACTTCAGCACCATTAATAATTTCAACGGCAAGGTAGGTGTAATCGTCTTTCAGAAATTCCACTAAGTTAGTATCACGATTAATTAAAATTGGCGTGATATGTTGGCGTAAATTTTGGCGAAAATATTGGCGTAACCAAATTTGCTGACGAGGTGAAATTTGACGCTCGTTAATTAAGAATATTTGGTTGCGTGCCATTTCAAGGAGCAGGTCGTTGTAGAGAACGTCGAACTCTTGCTCTTGTTTGGCCACTTTAGATTGAATGCGTTTGAGTAGATGACGTGCACCGCTGGCGGAACCGCGCTCTTCATTGATTAAGATGCGACGTTTTACATCCGCAAAACGGACTTTATAGAACTCATCTAAGTTATTGGAGTAAATGCCCAAAAAACGCATTCGTTCTATAAGAGGGTTCCGCTTATCCGCGGCTTCTTGGAGAACTCGTTCGTTAAAAGAGAGCCAGCTGAGCTCTTTTTCATGATAGAGGCGTTCTTGGGACATTGTTGCTCCGTATTCGACTGGTTAATGCTGATAAAAACCGATTATCACCTTTGACTTCTATTGCGTTATTTACGCGTTTTCAGACTGCTGTTTCATTGCAAAATATTGGTGCTGGAACACACACATACGGATTGCGGTGTGGTAGCGACCATTAACAAAAAATTCATCAATCAGCTCGCCTTCTGTGTGGAAGCCGAGTTTATTATAAATATGGATAGCTTTGACATTTTCTTTATCGACTATCAGATAAAGTTTGTACAAATTGAGCACTGAAAAGGCGTAGTCCATGGCCAGTTTTGCAGCGCGGCTTGCATACCCTTTGCCTTGATAGCGGGGTGCAATAATAATCTGGAATTCAGAACGACGGTGAACATAATCAATTTCAACCAGCTCAACTAAACCGACTTTTTCACTGTCAGATTCGACAATAAAGCGGCGTTCGGATTGGTCATGAATATGCTTATCGTAAAGATCACTGAGCTCAACGAATGCCTCATAAGGCTCTTCGAACCAATAACGCATAATGTTGGCGTTATTGTCCAGCTGGTGGATAAAAGCTAAATCTTCACGCTCAAGTGGGCGCAACTTAAACAGATGAGCTTGCCCGGTCGTCATAAAACACCTCGATTGTTGTTAATTATAAAACTATTTATGGCGAAAGTATCAACTAGAAAATTAATTACTTAGCGCTGTTATAAGGATACCACTTATTTGCAATAAAATAATGACAGAAAGCAGGGAGAGGGTGAGTTTGTCGAAGATTAGTTTGTTTAAGTGGGAGTGATTAGCATGTAGTTAGCGGTACACTGAGATGATTGTGATATTAATCTAGTCAGTGTGGTCGCTTTGTACCATGAGTGGGCGTTGATGAATCGCTCTCAGAGGATAGGCTTTGGTGTTATTTATAAAAATATAGCCATTTCGAATTAGGTGTAGAATACGATAGTATGATGAATATCAAATTGAGAGTTTATTCATGTCCATAGGTATATAAATGATAGATGATATCCGTTACCTGATTGTTTTTGCAAAAATTGTGGAGTCAGGCTCAATTTCAGGAGGGGCAGACGCTTTAGGGCTCACTACTGCAACGGCAAGTACTCATTTATCTAAACTTGAGAAAAACCTTGGAAGTGCATTGTTATATCGAAATACCCGAAAACTCTCTCTAACTCATGATGGTGCCAAATTACTTGAGACAGCAAATTCCATGCTTGAGTTGTATGAAAAGGGATTTATTGAGTTTAAGCAACGTGCCATTTCAACAACAAATAAGTTGAATATTTCTATTCCCGCTGTTTTTCTAAATAGTGATTTTACTCATCATCTTGCCGATTTTATAAAAGAATATTCAGATGTTTGCCTGAATATTTCTTATAGTGATACACGCAAAGACATCATTGCGGACAGTATTGATGTTGCATTTCGGATTGGGGAACTTCCGGACAGTTCACTCAAATCTCGACATCTTTTTGTATTGCCTAGACAAGTTGTAGCATCTAAGCGATTTCTCAGAAATTACAAGCCAGTAAACCATCCTAAGGACTTAGAAAAAATGCCTTGGATTGGTTTAACTATGCGGCAGAGTATTCGAGAATTTAAGCACAAAAATGGGGAGGTAGCTTTAATTAAGTACACACCAACTGTTAATGTCGATAATGTTGAGGCTGCCTACGCCCTTGCAAAACAGCAAGTGGGTCTAACCGCACCTCCCCTCTATCTCTGCAGAGGAGACATTAAACGTGAAGAGATGCAAGAGGTACTCCCTGAGTGGTCATTAGAGCCGCTTAAAGTTTATGCAATTTGGCCTCCCAATATATCGACTAGCAGTATTGCTTACACATTGATTAATAAGCTTTATAATGCGTTTGAGTCTCATCAATTGGATTGATTGAATTGTTGAATGATTAGCGTATTAATGGAAACTGACAATTTGAGTTATTGGGAATAAAGCAGATAGCATGCTGTAATAATTAATGTTCCCCCCATCAAAAAATTAAAAATGCGAATTCTCTGGGTGCTATTCAGTAATATTGAAACTTTATCCCCAAGAATAGCCCATGCAGTCAACGAGAAATAACACACGAGAAAGTAGATCATGATAAAGGTTATTAGTGTAGTTTGCGTTGATGGTTCAGAGAACAAGGCAATCCCTGAAGCGCAAGCTATCCAAGCTTTTGGATTGAGCCATTGAAGCAAAAAACCGTGGGTAAAACTTGGGATATCAACTTTATTCAAAGTTAACTCAGGCTGAGATGAGGCAATTTTATAACCGATATATATTATAAACGCTGATCCAGTAATATTGAGGTATTTGAGGAACAGTGGATGCTTATCGATGACTGTGTAGAAACCAAATCCGATAAATATAAGCAATAACGTAAATCCGATTGTGGCGCCTGAAACAAATGGGAGAGTTCTTCTAACGCCATGGCTTGCCGCTGAAGAGACAATGACCATATTGACAGGACCTGGTGAAATTGACATCGTTAAGGAAAACATAAACATAGTAAAGATTAGAATCATTTTCTCTCCGCGTTCTTATTAACGCACAATAAAAAATATACCGAATTTTTATTACCCGGTTGAGTTTCTGTAGTCTTTATAGGTTATAGAAATAAAAACGCTAAATTAAGTCGGTTTTCTTTAAAGGTGTATTTGATTTTTCCACATTATCGTTTCATGTATCGATCAGACAATACCATCGTATTTTCAGGGGGTTGAAAAGCAAGGTCTTGTCATTCGCTTTACGTGCTCACTTTATGCGCAGAACCAAGCCATAATTACGTTTGCGCCTACGAGATGTTTTGATGGTTTCAAAATAAACACATATGGTATACCATATGTGTTTGGTGTGCTAAACGGAGTAAACAATGCTACAACCTGTTCAGCTTTTTAAAATCTTATCGGATGAAACTCGTCTCACCATTGTTATGCTTCTCCGGGAATCGGGTGAACTGTGCGTATGCGATATATGTGTGGTTACTACTGAATCACAGCCTAAAATTTCTCGCCATATGGCTATCCTGCGTGAGGCTGGGCTGGTGCTAGATCGTCGAGAAGGTAAATGGATTCACTATCGTCTCTCACCTCACATTCCCGCATGGGCGAGTGAAACAATAACGACGGCATGGCACTGCTTGCGCGATGATATACGTGAACGCTTGAAAAAATCCGTATGTACGTCTTGCTGATAAGTTTAATTATATGCGCATAAACATATATAAAGGAGTCTGGAAATGTTTCTTGCTGGAAGCATCTTTATACTGACGTTGGTTCTAGTCATCTGGCAACCAAGAGGACTCAGTATTGGCTGGAGTGCAAGTATTGGAGCTGTGCTTGCTTTGGGAACGGGGGTGATCCAATTTGATGATATTCCCGTCGTCTGGCATATCGTCTGGAATGCTACAGCAGCATTCATTGCGATCATCATCATCAGCTTGCTGCTAGATGAATCTGGTTTCTTTGAATGGGCTGCATTGCATGTTTCCCGCTGGGGAAACGGGCGCGGTCGTCTGCTGTTTACCTGGATTGTTCTGCTTGGCGCCGCGGTTGCTGCACTGTTTGCAAACGATGGTGCTGCATTGATATTAACACCGATTGTGATTGCAATGTTACTCGCTCTGGGGTTCAGTCAGGGAACAACACTGGCATTTGTCATGGCGGCAGGATTCATCGCTGATACCGCTAGCTTACCTCTGATTGTCTCTAACCTAGTCAATATTGTTTCAGCAGATTTCTTCGGTCTGGGCTTTACGCAGTATGCTTCCGTGATGGTTCCTGTGAATTTGGCGGCTATTGCTGCCACGCTGGTTATGCTGCATCTCTTCTTTCGTCGTGATATCCCTGCCAGATATGACGTTTCCTTGCTGAGAATTCCTAGTAGTGCGATTAAGGATCCTGCAACGTTTAGGGCTGGCTGGGTTGTTCTGCTGTTCCTGCTAGTTGGTTTTTTTGTTCTGGAGCCACTGGGGATCCCTGTCAGCGCGATAGCAGCTATTGGCGCAGTGGTATTGCTAGTGGTAGCCAAGAGGGGAGATGCCATTAATACTGGGAAAGTGCTTCGTGGTGCGCCTTGGCAGATCGTGATTTTTTCTCTGGGTATGTATTTGGTTGTCTATGGTCTACGTAATGCTGGACTCACTGACTATCTTTCTTCCGTACTCAATATACTGGCGGATAAAGGCTTATGGGCTGCGACATTCGGTACTGGCTTCCTGACCGCCTTCTTATCGTCGATGATGAATAATATGCCGACGGTGCTGATTGGAGCG
Source organism: Providencia sp. wls1922 (assembly GCF_009706505.1). Lineage (NCBI taxonomy): Bacteria > Pseudomonadati > Pseudomonadota > Gammaproteobacteria > Enterobacterales > Morganellaceae > Providencia > Providencia sp. wls1922. The sequence goes on from NZ_WLUG01000110.1 coordinate 88,686, forward strand.
CTGTCGATAGACGGGAGTGCTGCAACTGGTGTCATCAAGGAGGCAATGATTTACGCCAATGTGATTGGTTGCGACTTAGGTCCCAAAATTACCCCGATAGGCAGTCTTGCTACACTGTTATGGCTTCATGTACTGGCTCAGAAAAATATGACAATCACGTGGGGGTATTATTTCCGTACCGGCATTATCATGACCCTACCAGTGTTATTTTTTACTCTGGTCGCGCTAGCGTGGCGGCTATCTATCACTTTGTAATGAGATATTGATATGAGCAACATTACTATTTATCACAATCCAGCCTGCGGCACTTCACGTAATACACTAGAGATGATACGTAACAGCGGTAATGAACCAACGATTATTTACTATCTTGATGCGCCGCCAACCCGCGATGAACTTATTAAACTAATTTCAGATATGGAAATTTCTGTGCGTGCATTGCTGCGTAAAAACGTTGAACCTTATGAGAAATTGGGTCTTGATGAAGACAAATTCTCTGATGAGCAGTTGATTGATTTTATGCTTCAGCATCCTATTCTGATTAATCGACCAATTGTAATTACGTCGCTTGGTACACGTCTTTGTCGTCCCTCAGAAGTTGTGCTGGATATTCTACCTGAAGCTCAGAAAGGTTCTTTTACTAAAGAGGATGGTGAAAGGGTTATAGATGAAACAGGGAAACGAGTGAAATAATTTCTCGAATTAATATTATCGGGTGTCTGTTTATTTCACACTGACGCCCGCTTTCCGATCAAAACTACTTCTCGGGTTGCCTGACAAAACATTTCTTACAAAGGGCAAATGGCTGAGATTGTATTACTCGCTCAGACCTGCCAACCAAATCTGAGCGAATACATTTAAACTTACCTAACTGCGCATTAATTTGCTTGATAACCTGTCGCTGATAGCGGCTGGCCATCAAGCAGGGCTTTACCGTCTTGCATCACGAGGCGACCCGAAACAAACCACGCAATAACTTGAGGATAAATCAGGTGCTCTTGGAGTTTAACGCGTTCAACCAAATCGTCTTCAGTATCTTGCGGTAAAACCGGCACATGTCCCTGTAAAATAATCGGACCGCCATCGAGCTCTTCAGTGACAAAATGCACGGAAGTGCCGTGTTCTTTATCGCCGTTCTCAAGTGCGCGTCGATGAGTATGTAACCCCGGATATTTAGGCAGTAAAGAAGGGTGGATATTCAGCATTTTTCCTGTGAAATGTTTCACAAACTCAGGGGTTAAAATACGCATGAACCCCGCCAAGACCACTAAATCCGGTTGATACTGCTCGATAGCTTCTAACAGTGCAGCATCGTAGGCTTGGCGGTCGGCGAACGCTTTTGAGCTAACACAAAGGGCTGGAATAC
>NZ_WLUG01000111.1:0-30354 GCF_009706505.1 Providencia sp. wls1922
GCGGCAGCTTCGGCAGCAGAGGGGATAACACCGAGTTTTTCAAGTATCCAGCCAAGACCTTTGGCGACTTGCTGTATTGGCCAGAATAGGGCGCTGATGGATTTACCAACCACGTCACCAAATACCTGTCCTGCTTCAGTACAGGATTTTAATTCTTCCGCGGATAGCTGGACGGGAGACAATAATTCTTTAAACCAATTCCATACCTTGCTGACGGCATTTGAAATGCCATCAAATAGTGGTACGAATGGGGCAAAGGTGGCGCTGAATGCCTCCCCTATCGGGGAAAGAGCTGACGTGAAACCATCCCAAAACCTACTAAAAAAGGCTTTAATTGGTTCCCAATATTTATAAATCAGCACGCCAGCCGCCACGATGGCTGCGACAAATAACCCAACAGGACTCAATAACAAGGAAAAACCGCCCCCAATAACACCAATCGCGTTACTACCGGCGGTCATTAAGCTACCAAACCCAACAGTGGCAAGTCCTTGAATTCCAGAGCCAAGAGCCGTTAATGCCCCTAATGGATTGGTGAATAACAAAGAAAGGGCGCCACCGGTAGAGGTCGCGCCGGCTAAAATACTCGTAAATCCGGTTCGACCAAGTGTCATCACGCCAGATGAAAGCTGGCTAACTGCCGCTTTAGCATTGCCAAAGATAGGCAACCAATCACGCACGCTGCGACCTGTTTTTCCAATAGAGGGAATTAAACTTTTTAAGCCAAACGAAAACGAACCTAATTTAGGAATAAGTCCACCGAGGCCCCGGCCACCGGTGAGCATAAACACACTTAATCGCATCGCAGCAAATGGTACAATAACCGCCGCGGCTGTAAGAGCCAATGCACCGAGTGCAGTGACTAATGTTGCGATGGCAATCCCTCCGACAGCAAGGGCTTGCGTCATTTTCGGGTGTGCTTTCATCCATTGGCCAACTTGACCAATAAAGCCTGTCAGTGATTGAGTGACACGGCGCAAGGGGGAGTCGATATTTTCTTGGATCTCAATACCGAGATCTTCCCATGCGGATTGCAACTGTTTCAGGTCACCTTTTAAATTATCAATCTTAACTTTAGCGTTTTTATCGGCTTCACCCTCGGCACCCATATTGGCGGTTTTCAGTGCGTCATAGCGGCCATTCATTACAGCATCAATGACGGCGCCCATACCGACCATCGCTTCTTCGCCGAAAATATCTTTTTTCATGCGAATTTGGCTGGCTTGGTCAAATTTACGCATACTTTTGCCAACGTCTTTTAAAATATCATCGGCATCGCGGAGTTTTCCGCTGGCATCTTTAACACTTACACCCAGTTTATCTAGGGCTGCTTGCCCTTTGCCGACTGGGGCAACCATACGCGATAAGCCGGCGCGGAGCGATGTACCAGCCATACTGCCACGAATACCGTTATCTGCCATGGTTCCTGCCATTGCTGCCATGCTTTCAAGACTAACGCCAAGTTGTGCTGCAATAGGGCCTGCATAGGTCATGGTTTCACCGAGTTGGCGTAAATCGGTATTACTGCGGGTAAACGTAGCGGTGAGCACGTCAGAAACGCGGTTCATTTCACCAGCTTTCAATTGAAATTGAGTCAGGACGTTTGAACCAATATCGGAGGCTTCACCAAGATCCATATCACCGGCTAACCCCATATTTAGTACGCCACCCAATGCTGCCTTAATTGCATCCGGTGTAAAACCAGCCATCGCCAAAAACTTTTGACCAGCGGCAACGTCAGTGGAGGTATACGCTGTACTGGAGCCCAGTTCTCGGGCTTGTTGGCGTAACATGGCCAGCTGAGGAGAATTCTTATCTAATCGGGTGAGGGCTTGAACCGTTGACATACCCTCATCAAAGTCTCGACCAGGGGCAGTGATCCGCGCACCGGCATACAGCGCACCCGCACCGCTTGCGGTAGCAATCGCACCGCCAGTGGCTAATTTATTACGTAGTTCTTTTGATTTGGCATATTGGCTTTGCGCCCGTGTGACCGCGTTAAGCCGGCGGCGTTGTTCATCCAGTTGGCGGTTATAAATTTCGGTGCGTCGGGTGACTTGTGCCGTCGCATCACTGCTTTGTCGTGCTGATACTCCATGGCGATAGAGTGACGCTGTCACGTTATTAAGCTTTTGTTTCTCTTTGTCGAGTGTGCGGCCGTAGCTGTCACGCTCTAACCGTGCAGCGGCTAAGGCTTTCTTTTGTTCTTCGGTTTGCTGTGTCAGTGGTGGGTATTGGTCACGTAACGCCTTAACCTTATTTTTGGCCGTTTCGTAGGCTTGTGAGTTTTTATTAACAGAATTAGAAAGCCGTTCGAATGTTTTCGATTGGCCTTGTAAATTACGGATTGATGCGTGAGTGGCTTTGATTTGAGTTGCTAACCCTGCCGCGCTGCGTTGTGCAGCATTGACAGGGGATGACAACTTATTCGCAGCACTTAACGACACTTTGATATTTAAATTGCGGTCACTCATGATTCATTTCCTGTTCTGGCGGCTGCGCGTTTATGCCATAACAGGATTTCGCCAACCGTCATGGCGTCATATTCAGACGGCGCCCAGTGGAAAACGGTGGCGATATCAGCGATTAACTCGTCCGTTTCAATATTCGGGCACTCAATTACTCGTCCGCGTTGTCTGTCATTTCTGGCGGGGAGCTCGGTACTAAAAAATTGGCAATACCGGTGGCGAGTGCATTAAATGAGGGAATAGGGAGTTGTAAAACATCACGCTCACTTAAGCGTGGTGAGGTAACACGCGGCAGCAACTTAATCAGTGAGTCCACATCGGAAGTCATCACGTCATACAGTTTTAAACCACGTAGCGCACCAACCTGTTTCATGGTGTCTGTGATCGTGATTTCAGTCACTTCCTGACCTGATTCTAATTTGAACGATGTATCTAGTTGAATAACTTCAGCCATAGTAAATATTCCTATTAAAAATTAGTGGCCAATATTGGCGCGATGTTTTTCTAGCATGTCTTTGCCGTTGACTTTCCACACCATGTTTAACAAATCCACCTCAAACGTTTCTTTGTTATTGATGGTGATTTTGCAGTAGGTGTTTTTGATGGTGTATTTGTGTTGCGTGTTATCGCCGGCTTTTGCACTACCAAAATCAAGTTCAGTAAAGCGCCCGCGGGTTTGAATTTCACACGGGATGGATTCGCCAGTTGAATCATTGTAGTAAGAGCCCGCAAAACGAAATTGCTTACCATCAATCGTGGCGCCCCAGCTTTCCAATAATTCAGCCAGCAAGCCGCCCATAGTGGCTTCCATATCTAACGCGCCTGAATCCAAGCCCATCATTACCGCAACAGAACCCACCATACCGGCACCCTGATAATCTTCCGTTTTCAGTGATAACTTTGGCGGGGTGACTTCTTCTACTTGTCCAAGGTAGGTTTGACCATCAATAAACAGATCAAACAAAAAGAGTTTTTTAGGCATACCCATAATTCAAATTCCTTAGCCGAGTTGGTCAAAAACAGCGAAATACTCGTCAGTGAATTCCTGCGTTAAAGACAGATTTTCCAGTGGCGGTACGGGAGTGTACTTGTAGCGTATGTGTGACTTACCATCGCGTAAATTTTCTTTCGGGTTATCTGATGGGTCATACCAACATTGGAACCCTAATAAACGGCCTTGCGTGACGAGTTGCGCGCCTTTGCTGTTGATCCCATCAACAATATCTTTCACCAATGAGGGGGTGAGAGTTTTGTCGATATAACTAAAATGCGCCTCGGCGATCATTTCAGCCAAAATTTGTGCGGTACGGGTAAATACTTCAAAGGTATAGATTTCTTTGTCGCCGCTGCGATTACCCCAAATACGAAAGCCATCACGTTTAATTAGCGTGGTAATTTGGTGACTGTTTAAATCGTTGGCGTCGGTGTCTTTACCTTGTAACGTCCAGTAAATATCCGCGCTAATACCCAGAACACCATTAACCGGCACGTTAGAAATCGACTTATGCCAACCTTGCTCCGCATCAATCTTGGCACGTAAACCAATGGCGTAAGCGGTGGCGGGGATAACTTCGTTTTGGCCACTTTCCTTGTTGTAGGCGATAAAGTCAGGATAGATGATCATCACTTCGCGCTGATTGAAATCCTCGCGGTATTTTTTAGCTTCGGCGATAGTTTTACAGCCATTGGCGCTGATATAGGCAAAAGCTTTAATTTGCTCGGCAAAAATTGCAAGCTGCATGGCAACGGGTTTGGTATCGAGTTTTGGCACAGCCAAAATACGCGGGCGCTCATCGACATTCGCTTCAGCGGTTAGCAATGCATAAAGGCCAGTATAGCGACCATCATTACCTGTACCGCCAATCACTAATTGGTCTTGGGTCTTTTCGCTGCCTTCTTTCGCCTCAGCGACACGCACAACCACTATTTTTGGGCTGCACTGGTCATCAATGGCTTTCAATGTGGTGTAAAGCGTACCGGTTTTACCCGCTTTGCTGAGTACCGTTTTAATGCGTGTGACTAACACGGGGGTATCGAGTGGGAACGCCTCGGGGTCGGCATCTTCTGCGGTGCAGACAATCCCAATCACAGAAGTGTCAATATCTCGAATAAGGGTGCTGAGGTCGGTGGTTTCATGGACTTCAACACCGTGATGATATACGGTCATCGTTATTATCTCCTGATGTCTATTTATCTTTATTCTCAGGGATGTTTAGTAACAAATCATGCACTTAGGGTTCTCACAGGCACAAGAGAACCACGGATGATTGCTCACTTACGCGCGCGACGACAATCTAGGCGTATTGAATTGGCTAGGTGGTGAATATGTCTTTTACGGATTGGAAAGAGGGGAATTTGGTCAAAGTTCCTGCCTTTGATTTAACGGTCGGTGGCGTGCAGCTCCTGAGCGTCAATGACCGGCTTATGTCATTAACATTAACGGATAATCGCGGTTTTGAAGCCGATACTTTAGAACTCACTATCGATGATACCGACGGTAAAATTGCGTTACCGGCGCGTGGGGTTGAGATTTCAGTTTCCCTGGGCTGGCAAGGTGAAGCCTTGATACATAAAGGCATGTATACCGTTGATGAAATTAGTCACTCAGGCCCTCCCGATCAAATCACGGTAACCGCCCGTAGCGCGGACTTTCGGCAAGATTTTAACGTTAAACGGGAATACAGTTGGCACGATATCAAAGTGCCTGATGTGGTGAGCGCGATAGCGGGGCGCTATAACCTTAAACCCGCCGTTAGCAAACAATTGATGCACATTGAAATTGATCACGCTGATCAAACCAATGAGAGCGATATTAGCTTTTTAACGCGTATGGCTGAAATGCTCGGTGCGATAGCCACCATTAAAAACGGCAGTTTGTTATTTATCGTGCCTAATCAGGGTGTCACGCAAAGCGGCAAGCCGTTATCGGTGATCACCCTCATGCGGGAAAGTGGGGATAGGCATTATTTCCGATTGGCTGACCGGCAAGCGTACACCGGTGTACAAGCTTATTGGCTAGATTTGAACTATGGCAAACAAAAGAAAACCAATCTTAAACGCAAGCAAAAGCCAAAAAAAGAGAAGTCGAGCAAGAAAGAGGGCGATTACATCGAGGGCGCCGAGGGAAATGTTTTTGTGATGCGACAAACCTTTAAAAACGAGCAATCCGCTAAACGTGCCGCCGCGGCCAAGTGGTCAAAATTACAAAGGGGCGTAGCAGAATTTAATATCACCTTGGCTGAGGGACGTGCTGATCTTTACCCTGAAATGCCCGTCACGGTAACCGGTTTTAAACCGACTATTGATAGTCACCAATGGGTGATTAGCCGTGTTGTTCATCAAATCAATGAGCACGGCTTTATCACAAGTCTAGAGTTAGAAATAAGGGTCAAAGATGTTGGTATTGATGAAGGGTGGGTTCCTCAGAGGTTGGTGTTATTTTTATAAACTTATCCTTTTCAACTAGGTTCACATCGTCATTGTTGACAAATATACATTTAGAGTGAATTTTTTTAGATTCAAAGAAATTTAATTCGATTTTATTAATTAATAAATCTATGTTTTCATATTCACAGAAAATCGATTTTTCGTATAATTGAAATGCATTGAAAGCAATCATTTGTATCTTATCCTGTTTAATAGGGATAGGTGTTTTAGGGCTAGCCCACTTACTCGCTGAAATTTCTATTTTAGTTGTGTTAATAAATTGCATTGTATTAAAAGAACGGTAAGCAATAACATCAACAATATTTGTGATCAAGAAAAAAAATAAAAAATATGTAGCAAATGCAATTGATTTAATTGACTTTGTTTTCATTTTTTTCAATGAAATTATATTTGGCAATATGTATATAAAAAAAAGTAAAAGTGAAAATGGAATTAGAGTATCTTTAAATTTCAGGTCATCATCTAAGTTTTTAATTATGGATTTTGAAGTAATAAAAGATAGAAGCAAAATGGAAATTGATATCATTAAAAGAAAGGCTGTTTTATCTATTCTTTTTGCTTGTTTTATTTTTAAGTCAGAATTCGTTTTTTTAGTGAATAGGGATTGTATCTTATTAATGTTGAAGGTTATTTCAACTATTGTAATAGAAATAAAAATAAATGCTGGAACAGGTATGAACCCATGAATGGAGTTATAGTGAAAATAATATAAAGAAGAAAGTGTAAGTGTAATTAAAATGGAGATGATTGATTTTAATTTCAACTTTTTAAATGTTTCATCTCTGAGTTTAATGAATTTTAGTGGGGGTGCTGAAGGTATGCTTAGTATTATGAAGTTAAATGAAAGTAACAGAACGATTCCTAGGAGCTGAATGTAGGAAGCCGCATTATTTATTAAGCTTAATAGTGATATAAATAAAATTGGGTTTAGAAAAATTACTATCCCATATGATAATTTAGATAACCTAAATGGATTGATGTTTTTTTTGCTATTTAGTGAGGTTTGAATTAATTTAAAAAACAAAAAAGGAACTATATAAAGTAAAAAAATCAAAAACAACCATCCTGTTGATATTACTAATAAATATGGATATAAATAAATTTCACTTATGAGAAATGAAAAGAATCGCTGTGCATCTAATTGGCTTAGGTATCTGAATAATAAAAAAGGAGAAATAAATAGGTATAGAGAAGTTAATGAGATGACTATAGGTATTATAGTCCATATAGATTGTTTTTGTTTCATGATAAGTCCCTTTAATTGATTTTTGCCATAAATAGATTAACCTAACTTAAGGCATACTCCAAACCCAAGGTTAAAAAATGGCGTTCAATTGTCCCCTGTGTGGCGCTGTGACCTATACCAAAACCAGTAAATCCATGAGTAGTGAAACCCGTAGAAGCTATCACCAATGTCAAAACATGCTGTGTGGCTGCTCTTTTACGACAATAACCTCAGTGGAGATTTATCTAACAAAAACTATTCCACAAGAGTTACCTGAAGGCTTTGAGATCCCGATGGATGAGTTACCTAGATCACATCGAGGAGAAAAGCAGATGGAGATGTTTTGATGGATGAGTAGTAGAATGTATTCATATTACTCATCTTTTCAATTTATGGAAAATATAAATCAGTTTAGATATTAACTTGCTATACAGACTTCATAAGACTGTAATCAGCGAACTATTTTAAAATTTGAATAGAGTTAACATCCAAAAGCGCTTTAGTTTTATGGTGGCCAGTATGACCAAAGAAAATTTCCCCATCAACCTTTACATACTTTCCGAGTAAATCTAAGCGGTTATTATAAATTTCAGCAGTAAGGCATAATTGAAAGGCGCAGGACTTACCATTGTCACGTAGTTCGTTAGTTTCTATGCATCTACCAACTAAGCTTATTGGTTCATTGGTATATAGTATCCAGTAGAATTGAGGTACATCACCATTATCTATTGACTCATAATTTGGAGGGCCAGGAAAAAGTTCTTCTCGAACTTTTCCATAAAGTGTTGTAGTTTGCCCATCCAATAACTCTTTAGGAAGATTTGATTTGTTTTGAAATTTAGTATTCTTCGATCTAAATATTCTATGTCGAGTATTTTGAGATAGAAAAATCCCTATAAATGCTAGGATGATTGAGGTTATAACCCCGACTCCTTGCCAAGTATTACTAGATAAAAAATCAATCAAAACTTGTACCCCATAATATGTTATGTGTTATATGGATATCATAGCAAAAAGGTTATCCAGAGTAATTACAGATGGTTATATTTTAATTTATAAAGAAAAATAATTATGTTTAATGATGATACTGAATACGAATTATCAAGAGGCAGCGACATAGTTAGAGACGGTATGTATCTTGAACTAACTATGGCAAATACTGACCCAGTGTTACAACTGGCTGAAGTTTTTTACTCGGATGTTACTCACCAATTCACATTAACTTGCTATGAACCAAATATTCCTTTGGCTATTATCGAAGACTTGATTGAACAGGCTAAAAAACTTCTCCCACCCATTGAAAAATAAGTAAAATAAAAAGCCTCTTGTCAAAAGAGGCTTCTCAAGTGTGGTCAATATGTGGACATTGACTGTTGACTAAGTCCTTTTATATCAATCACCTAATTCACTTTTATAACGCTGCATTGAGCGCATTTGACTACCTTATCCGCACAAGTACCAGAACCGCTGAATAGCTCATAGTTTAGCGGGTTGTAGCCAAAAGGCACTCGGGGGCGAGTGCCTTTTTTTTGTGGTTCTAATAATCAAGATAAGTAAGGCAATTTCATTAATATAATTGCTAATCACTTTACCCACACATCCACAACTCTAGCCACCACTGGTAGTAATTGAGTCAATATCACACTACCCACAAACCATAAAATGATTTTATTGGCGCTGGCGGCTAAAGCTTCTTTGGTGGAATAGTTGGATTTAATTATGGCGATATTGGTTTTGACTTCATGCAGATCATTTTTCATTTTATCGATCTCTTTTTCTAAGCTATTTAACTTTGAATCCATATTATTTTCCCCATGAGATGCTCTTGGATGATGTTGTTTAAATGAATTATCGCTGTAAGAAACAAATAACATTAAAGGGACTTGTTTTTCTCGGAATTGATTCGCCATTGCGTTTCTCCTCAATCCTTTTACTGAACGTGCTCATCCATTAATTGCGTTTTGAACAAACGAACGGGCATAAAAATCGGTGTATGGGGTAGGAGGGTATTTTGATGAGGAAATAGAGTCAAAAAATAGCGTGAAGATAGTGCTGAAGTTACTCCTAAAAACGTTGAGTTGCTAGCTAAAGCCCTGTGGTTCAGGGCTCTTTATCTGTGTAGTCAGAGTCAATCAATCAGTTGTTAAATGCAGGGATTAATGAATATCTTCGTGACTACGGTACACCAAAGAAAGCTCTGGATGATGCCATAAGCTAGCAGGGGTGACGGTCGTGCGCTCCCAAGGAATGGAACCAATAAACCACAGCTTCCAGAATTTTAATTTGGCATTCGGATTTTTTGTTAATAATTCTTGGAAAGTTTCGATTTCACCAATACGAATAGATAGGGCAGATTGGTAAATGTCGAATACAAATTTGGAACAAAACTGGCGTGATGAATCGTATTTAAATCCTGTATGGTAAAACTTATTTAATCGTGGAAAAACTTGTGTCACTAACGCTTGTTTTTGTGCCTCGGTTAAATGTGTGGATAAGCGGCGCACACTGTAACGATGCTCAGATGAGCGGGCAATAAAACGGGATAATGTGGTGGTAGTCGATAAAGGAATGCGGCTTTCAGCCACTAAATAATCGTCACCATCATGACCGATGATCATGCCCACATGGTTACTCCAACACTTTGATGCAGAAGCTATTTGGCGAAAAACTTCAGTGCCGATACTGGTGAAAACAATGTCACCGATTTCCAGTTCATATGGGTAGCTTATTTTTGTCATAGACACCTCAATAGAGTGAAAAGTTACATTGAGGTCATCTTATAAGCCGTCCAATACTAGCGGCAATCGGAATTGCGGCGAATATCATTTCTGTTTAACTTGGGTATATTTTCAACAATGCCTCACTTAATAACTGAATATTCTGGATGACTTTTTGTTCAGTGTGGGCGGCATATCCAAATAGAATGGCATCATTATTTTGGCTGTTAATACAATAACGAGATAATGGTTGTGCACCAAAACCAAGGTTACGACACTGTTCTAGGATAATCTCTAAGTTATAGCCTTTTCTTACCCAACAGACGGTATGAATTCCTGAATCATTCATTTGGGCATCAAAAATATGCGGGAGATATTGATTGATGGATTGGCAAAAAGCAGTTTGGCGTTCATAACAAATTTTGCGGATCTTACGAATATGTCTCGCGTAATGACCTTCTTGAATAAACTGCGCTAAAGCGGCTTGTTCTAAATAACTACAATGACTGTCACTGTAATATTTCATCATCGTAAAAGCTTCACTCAGACTTTCTGGCACAATTAAAAATCCAAGGCGAAAACCGGGATACATCATTTTAGAAAATGTACCGGCATATATAACACGTTGATGATTATCAAGCCCTTGTAAGGCTTGAATCGGTTTGGATAGAAAGCGAAATTCGCTGTTGTAATCGTCCTCAAATATCCAAGCATTGTTCTGTTGCGCCCAATCTAATAGTGCAAGACGGCGGGGTAAACTTAAAGTTGTTCCAAGTGGAAATTGATGTGATGGTGTGGTGTAAATCAGTTTGGCATCACCATGATGTGCAGCCGCGTATTCAATATTCATTCCTTCATTATCGGAAGGGATTGGTGAAATATTGGCGCCAGCGGCGGTTAAAATTGCACGAGCACTATCATAACCAGGGTCATCGAGCCAAACAGTATCGCTTTGTTTTAATAAGACTTTAGCTACTAAATTTATTGCCTGCTGAGTTCCGTTGACGATAATAATTTGCTTGTCATTGCAATGAACACCTCGGGTTGAACGCACATAATCAGCTAATAATTTTTTGAGTGGTATATAGCCATCAGGATGATTATAGTGCGTGATATCATGCTTGGATTTTCGCCAAACTCTTCCTAATAACCGCCCCCAAAGGTCATGGGGAAACTGATCAACACAACCAACGCCAATATTAAATATTGAGCGCTTATTGGTATTTGGACGTGATTGTTCCCAAAGTGGCTGAAGGTTATTCAATATGGAGTTCAGATAAAGTGCAGGATTCTTTTGTTGGGAAGCCGCCTGTTTGGTGCTGATTGGACGAACTAGCTCATCAGGAATTTGTGCAGAAACATAGGTTCCAGAGCCTTGCTTTGAATATAAATAGCCTTCATCGATTAAGCGTTCAAACCCTGCAATTACCGAGTTACGAGAAATTGACATCATCTCAGCTAGAGCCCGAGTCGAAGGTAATTTTAGGCCAGCAGCAATTCGTCCATCCAATATTGCATTACGGATCGTATGGTAAACTCCTTCATTAATTCGACCCTGTTCAATTAATAACAGTGGGAACTGAGCTTGCTGCTTTCGTCTCATAAGTGGATCCTAAATAAATAACAAAAGTGTATCTTATACAGTACCAGATAGCTCTGTACTATAACCTCATTCAGTTATATGTCTACAAATGGAAGGGTTATTATGAATAATGCAGAACTACCGGTATCTATTGAGTTTGTTTCCCCTGAGCACTACCCAGAATGGTTAGTTTATTGGTTGGAATATCAAAAATTTTATCAAGTGGATTTAAGCGAAGAAATTACATTAAAAGCATGGGCTCGTTTCTTCGACGAAAAAGAACCAATGCACTGTGCTGTCGCATTAGAAGGGAGCAAAGTAGTTGGTTTTGTGAACTATCTTTACCACCGTTCCACTTGGGCAGAAAATGATTTTTGTTATTTAGAAGATCTTTATGTGACCCCTGAAGTTCGTGGCCGCCATGTAGGGAAGCAATTAATTGAGTTTGTTCAGCAACAAGCGCAGCAGAAACAGTGTGGACGTTTATATTGGCATACCCAGGAAACCAATTTACGTGGACAAAAGTTATACAATTGGGTAGCAGAAAAACCGGGTGTTATTGAATATAGAATGCCACTATAAATGAGTATTCAATAAAATGAAGACCCGCTGTTTGATAACAGCGGGATATTTGTGCTAAAAATCTTAATTGGCTAATTGTGTCCGTACTTCCATTAATGCAAAGCCCAATAAATTTAAGCCTTTCCACGTAAGCGGATTTTCAATATTCTCCGTATCTTCCGCTAAACCAATTCCCCATATTTTATCGACAGGGCTCGCTTCCACAAGGACACGCTCATTGGTTGCCAATAAGAACTGCTTTAGCGCGTCATTTTGAGAAAACTTGGCTAAATTAGCTTTTACAACAATATCAAATCGGTTTGCATCCCAAATATCTTGTTTAAAGCCACGAACTTCTCGTCCAAAGGCTTTGGCTGCTCCAGGATTCGGAGCATGGATAATTTTTTGCAGAATTTCACTATCACCAAATAAACGCGCTTTTTCTGCCATCATAAAATGTTCAGCACTGGCGAAACGGTTACCATCAACGATAAAAGGGGCGGGATACCATTGGCTAAAACAGCTTTTTGTAATTTGCTGTTGTTTGGATTGATGCCCCCAGAAAAAGACATACTTAAATTTCTTACCAGTTCGGTAGAGCTTACAAAGGTTTTTTATATCCATAGGACTAACTTGAAAAATAATAATTAGATTTAATGAGAGTAACGATAAATAAATGTGTTGGCTATCGGAAAAAGCTGCACTGTATTTTTGAATAAAGCTCACACTCTGGAAAGGTATCTATATGTATCGCTTTTTTTAACTAACGTCTCATTGATTTTAACGATATAGTCACATTTATCAATTCATAATGGTTTGAAAAAAAAGAATTTCTTAATCATGGAAAAGATCTTACTCGTGTTGTGGCCGTTGTTTGCTCTCATCGCAATGGGTTTTGTTTTACGTAGAACAGCACTATTTTCTGCCGATTTTTGGCCTAGCGCAGAAAAACTCAATTACTTTATTTTATTTCCTGCATTATTAATAAACAGTTTGGCGAGTGCGCCACTCAATAATCCCAAATTACCCTATCTTGCCTGCGCCATTTTTTTCATCCTTGCTGTAAGTTCACTGCTTGTCGTGATAAATAAATATTTATTTAGAATACCAATCCCACGATTTGGAGCTCACATTCAAGGAATCATTCGTTTTAATACTTATTTAGGATTGGCGATTGTTGCGGATCTTTTTGGATCAGAAGGGATTGCGATTTCAGCGGTGATTATGGCGATTTTAGTTCCCAGCTGTAATGTTATTGCGGTACTGTCGTTAAGTGCAGGAAAAAAAGTTTCATTAAAGCAGTTAGCCATGCCTATTGTGAAAAACCCATTGATTATTTCTTGTGTCGTAGGAATATTATTAAATTTATTACCGATAGGTTTACCATTTGGGTCTGATCAATTTTTAAAATTATTGGCAGCAGCCAGCTTACCTTTGGGGCTAATTTGCATTGGTGGGGCATTACAAACAGCAACGCTCAGAAAAGAGTTTAAGCCTATTATGGTTTCAACATTGTTTCGCTTGCTTGCTATGCCTATTCTAGCCTCATTTACGGCTTATTTATTTGAATTACCTACATTAGAAAGTGTGCTTTTAGTTATCTTTTTCTCCATACCTACTGCACCAACATCCTATATTTTAACTAAGCAACTTAATGGAGATAGTCAATTAATGGCGGGGATCATTACTTTCCAAACTATTTTTGCCGTTATTACATTACCGCTAGTTTTAACATTAATTACCCAATAAGATTATTTTTATATAAAAAAGCAGCATCATAATTATTGCTATGCTGCTTTTTACGATTACGTGTAGTTAGATATGCAATTATTTAACCAGTTTACAATCACGACCTTTATCGTCAGAAATACGGTTATTAACAGCATCATCTTCAGAAATAGTGGCTAAGTTTAACCCTGCTTTGCTGCTCCATAGTTGGAAGTTTTCACCAACATAGCGAGCGCCACTCGCGGCTTCTTTGCTTTTCAGTAAAATCAGTTCATCGCTGTAAAGCATCACTGCTGTATCTTGATTAGGGAAAGAAACTTTAATTTTTTGTCCATCACAGTTATAAGTCTGTGTTTTCGCTGCAAATGCAGATGAAGAAGCAGCCAAAATTGATAATGCAGCGATAGAAGAAACTAAAAGTGTTTTTTTCATTGGATTTCCTTAATACCTTTTAAGTATTTATACCAGCGTTCATAAACATTGAAACCATAAGCTACAGCGACATAGTATTACTTTTAAATATACATTGTATAAACATTTATTCACTATTTGATGAAATTTAATAATATTCTTAATTTCGGGTCTATTCCTTTATTAAATAATATTACAAATATCGTAGAGGATGTTTTTTCTGAAGGTTAATAATTCATTTAAGGTTTAAAATAATCTATAAGCACTATCTTAAAGTTGATTTAAATACTTTTTTTTCTAATTTTAATTAATCTTGAAATTGGTGATAGGTAAAAATAGCTAAATAACAAATAGGATAAACGAAAATTTTAACTTATTAAATTTTCAAGGATTAAATGCAATTTCTTGTGAGTGTTCGATGAATAACATACACTGAAGGCGTAAATTTTACGTCATTTGATAAGGAGTTAAGCGTGTCTTTGGAACAATGCCGAAAATATGAAAATCTTTCTATAGAAGAGACAATCGAAACACTCTCATTACTCTATTCAAATGCCATTGAAGCCTTGAGAAATGCCATTGCAACCTATGTTGATAAAGGGACATTACCGGATGTTAACGCACGAGAAAATGGGTTGTTTGCCTACCCTGAGTTGTGTGTAACTTGGGAAGGAAAGGTTGATCATTGTGAAAAAACGCGAGCTTATGCCCGTTTTGTGAAACGGGGAGATTACAGTATTACTGTGACCCAACCTGACTTGTTTCGAGCTTACCTCGTTGAGCAATTGACCATTTTTCAACAAGATTATGACGTATCTTTTGCAGTTCGTCCGTCTAAGACTGAAATTCCATATCCATTTGTGATTGATGGTTCAGATTTAATTCTTGATAGAAGTATGAGTAGCAGTTTAGCCGCTCATTTTCCTATTACAGATCTCTCTCATATCAGTGATGATATTACAGATGGTTTATATCATGTGACGGATGATATGCCATTATCCCACTTTGATGCACTCCGCGTAGATTTCTCTTTAGCGCGACTAAAACATTATACGGGAACTCCACCTGAGCATGTTCAGCCTTATATTTTGTTTACCAACTATAACCGCTATGTTGATGAGTTTGTGAATTGGGCCTGTGAGCAAATTCGTGATCCAGAAAGCCGCTATATCGCGTTATCTTGTGTAGGGCATAATTATTTAACCGCTGAAAATGCCGATCCTCAATTTGCTACATCCGATTTAACATGGAAAAAATTCCAAATGCCTGCATATCATCTGATTGCACGTGATGGCGGAGGAATTACATTAGTGAATATTGGCGTTGGTCCAGCAAACGCGAAAAACATTTGCGACCATTTAGCAGTATTGCGTCCTCACACGTGGCTAATGATAGGTCACTGTGGTGGGCTGCGTGAAAGCCAAAAAATAGGTGACTATGTTCTAGCTCACGCCTATTTACGTGATGACCATATTTTAGATGATGTATTACCACCAGATATTCCTATTCCAAGTATTGCTGAAGTTCAGCGGGCGCTTTATGACGCCACTAAACAGGTAAGTAATATGCCTGGTGAACTAGTTAAACAGCGTTTACGTACGGGAACTGTGGTTACAACCGATGACCGTAACTGGGAATTAAGATTTTTTGCAACCGCACGCAGATTTAGCCTTAGTCGAGCCGTTGCTGTGGATATGGAAAGTGCCACCATTGCCGCACAAGGTTACCGTTTCCGTGTCCCATATGGCACATTACTTTGCGTTTCGGACAAGCCGATTCACGGGGAAATCAAACTGCCGGGACAAGCAAATAGTTTTTATGAAGGCGCAATATCGGAGCATCTACAAATTGGGATCCGTGCCATCGATCTGCTACGACAAGAAGGTGATAAGCTACACTCCCGAAAATTAAGAACATTCGACGAGCCGCCATTTAGATAATCTAGAGGAGGGAAATTCGTGATCCCTAAACTTGAAACAGATAGGTTAGTTTTAGCAAAGCATGAGGTTAGTGATTTTTCAGCACTTTCGCAGTTATGGGGACAACGTTCAATGGTTCAGCATATTGGCGGTGTTCCCTCAACGGAGCGCGAATCATGGATGCGTATGCTCGCGTATGGCGGACTTTGGCCTTTACTCGGGTTTGGTTATTGGGCGGTGAGAGAAAAAGCGACAGGAAATTATGTGGGAGACCTTGGGTTTGCCGATTTTCATCGCATTGTTGAACCCCACGTTAAAGGTATTCCAGAAGCGGGATGGGTGATTGCGCCTGAATATCAAGGTAAAGGTTACGCGACGGAGGCGATGCAAGCTGCATTATCTTGGTTAATCGCGGAGCAGAAACATCAAGAAAGTATCTGCTTTATAGGACCACAAAATATACCGTCATTGCGTGTTGCTGAAAAGTTAGGGTATATACAAGATAAAGAAGTGTTCATGAACGGCAGTATCTCGGTATTGTTGCGTAAACATCTTATCTAGCCTTAATTATCCCATTTTTGATAACTATCAATCCTATTCTTATTTATAGAATAGGATTGATCCTCTCAGTAGACTCTTAAAATTACTTGGTCGATTTTAAGGTCACTATGTCTAGCCACTTTCTTGCATTCGAAAAACCCATTATTGAGCTTCATGAAAAAATTGAAGCATTAAATGCCTTTAAGCAAAAGGGCCATCCATCAGAATTAAAACTTGACGAGGAGATCCAATTATTAGAAAAAAAATGCCAATCACTCACTGAGAATATTTTCTCTTCTTTAGGTGCATGGGAAATAGTGCAATTAGCACGTCATCCAATGCGTCCTTACATGCTTGATTATATTTCTCTTATATTTACTGAGTTTCAGGAATTAGCGGGGGATAGAGCATTTGCTGACGACAAAGCTTTAGTTGGTGGATTAGCACGTTTAGACGGTCGCCCAGTTATGGTAATGGGGCAACAGAAAGGGCGGGATACGAAGGAAAAAGTAAAACGTAATTTTGGAATGCCATCCCCTGAAGGTTATCGAAAAGCGCTTAGATTAATGAAAATGGCGGAGCGATTTAAACTGCCAGTTATTACCTTCATTGATTCAGCAGGGGCTTATCCTGGTGTTGGCGCTGAAGAACGTGGGCAAGCTGAAGCAATTGCGCGCAATATTCAGGAAATGTCTTGCCTAACAACGCCGATTATTTGTGTGATCACCGGAGAAGGTTGTTCCGGAGGCGCGCTCGGGATTGGTGTGGGGGACAGAATTAATATGTTGGAATACAGTACATACGCAGCAATCTCTCCGGAAGGCTGCGCTTCTATTTTATGGAAAAATTCCCAAAAAGCGCAAGTTGCGGCTGAGGTGATGGGAATGACCGCGCCTAGACTAAAAGCGCTGGGAATTATCGACACAATTATTCCTGAACCGTTAGGCGGAGCGCATCGAAATTACGCATTGGCTGCACAATATCTGAAGCAGCAACTTATCTACGATTTAAACCAACTTAGTGCATTAGATAAGGATACGTTATTGGATCTACGCTACCAAAAAATAATGGAAATTGGCTATTGCTAATGTTATTAGTGGGGCATTAATGAACACTAAAATTAGGTTGTATTATGTCTGTTGATCTTAATTTACTAAAGGTATTTGTTGCAGTGGCCACTCAGGGAAGTTTTGCTAATGCAGCAAAACATCTCTCAATGCCAACATCAAATGTGAGTCGGCAAATTAAGCAGCTTGAAACTCAACTTAATTGCCGATTGATTGAACGGACTACACGGCAAATGCGTTTAACTGAACAAGGTACTTTATTATTAAATAAAAGCCAAAAATTGTATTTAGAATTAGATGAAACCTTGCAACAAATTAGCACCTCAAAAATATTAAGTGGCACTTTTCGGTTAACTATTCCAAGTGAATTTGGCAGTGTATTATTTGCAGATTTACTGGCTCAATTTGCGCTTACTCATCCTGACCTTGCCATCCACTGTGACACGCAGCTAGCCCCTCTGGATGTTATTGGTGATGACGTGGATTTATTACTGACTTTTCATCGTGGAGCATTGATTGATAGTAGTTATCACTCAAAATTGGTTAAGTCATGGGAAAGTGTTGTCGTTGCTGCTCCTAAATTAATTGAAAAACAAGGGATACCCAGCACCGTGGATGAACTCAGCATGATGCCCTGTATCACGAGTTTCAGTGCGTTGCAGGGGCAGCCATGGATTTTTAGCACACATGATGGTCAGTTAAAAAAAGTCAGTATAAACAGTCAGTACCGTGTTAATAGCGGTATTCTTGCCAGTGCGGCGGCACTTAATGGGTTGGGATTTGCTATTTTATCAAAAGAGGGGTGCCAAAGCGCAATTCAAACGGGAACATTGGTGGAAGTTAGTTTTGATGATATGTATCCAGCGCCGATTGAGCTACGTGCTGTTTATGCCTCAAAACGTTCACTTTCGCCGAAAGTTGATACCTTTTTGAGTTATTTGCTGAAAAATATCTAGGCCGATATTACTATCAGCCTATTGCCATAATGCCAATAAACATTATGGTGATCCGAGTTATTTATTTCCGCGTAGGCGTAGTGTTAAGCCTTTTAATAGGTAACGTAATAGTTGGTCGCCACATTCACGATAATTTTTATGTTCTGGATTACGGAAAATAGCACTTAATTCTGGTTTTGAAACTCGGAAATCAACAGATTGGTAGATTTCCAGTAAATCAACATCTTTCAGTTCAAAGGCAACACGTAATTTCTTGAAAATAATATTGTTATTGATTCTATCTTCAACTTCAGGCGCTGGACGACTTTCATCTTTACCACGGCGATGGTAAATCAATCCGTTAAGAAAGTGACCGAGCACAAGGTCGCTACATTCAACGTAGTCTGGATCGGTATCTTTCTTTAGCCAGAGGCTCATTTCTTCTTTTGTGACTGAAAAGTCTGCAAGTTTTACGATTTCAACCATCTGAGCATCGCTCAAATCCAACATATAACGAACACTTCGTAAAACGTAATTATTTAGCATGGGGTTAATTATCCAACGGATCGATTAAAAAACAGGCTTATATTAGCCATGAAACGTTATTATAAAGCAAAGGCGGCTACCGATGCTTTATAAATTATTGGTTAGCCCATAAAGTAAATCAGTCCATAGAAAAAGACTAAAGTTAATCCGACGGTTACTAACATATTTTTCAGTAAGGATGCAGCCACAACGCAAAATAGCGCTCCCCAAAGATAAGGATTATCAGGAAAACTACGCAATTCATGGTTTTCTAATAAGATTACAGGAGCACAAATTGCGGTAAGCAAACAGGGGGCAGAATAACTGAGCGCTTGGCGTACAATTAATGGTAACCGTATGGGTAATTGAGGGATCAGAAAAATATAACGGAGAGAGAAAACAACAGCCGTTAAACTGATAATTAAAATCCAGATCATTTTTCTTCCCTTAATAAACGAGAGACACCAACAGAAACAAACATTCCACCAACACCGGCAATCACAATTGCACTACTGAACGAATGCATTGATAAGGTAATTGCTGTAATTAATGAAAATAAAACACCACAGGCGGTACTTATTTTTTTAGTGAGTGGAACTACAATGGCCAATAGTGTCGCGACGACTGAGAAATCTAAATGTAATTTACTTAAATCACCCACCAAATTTGCCATCACAATGCCGCATAGGCTGGTGACTAACCACACAAGATAAAAACTAAATCCGGCACCAAATAAATAGGAAAAACTGAGGGCTTGACGCTTGGCTGCACTAATGGCGAATAGCTCATCAGTTAATAGAAAGCCAATGCTTAAACGTTGTGGTGTCGTAAAATTCTTTACGTGAGGGCGCATGGTTAGCCCATAT
Source organism: Providencia sp. wls1922 (assembly GCF_009706505.1). Lineage (NCBI taxonomy): Bacteria > Pseudomonadati > Pseudomonadota > Gammaproteobacteria > Enterobacterales > Morganellaceae > Providencia > Providencia sp. wls1922. The sequence continues at coordinate 19,992 of NZ_WLUG01000111.1, forward strand.
AAAAGATGTTGTGATGTAATAAAGAAGACAGAAATCACAATTGTAATATAGCCTGCCCCAGAGTTGAGTAAACCTAGGGTGACTAACTGAGCTGCGCCTGCAAAAACCATTGCAGACATTGCGATGCTTTGCCAAAAAGAAAGCCCTGTTTCAATGGCCATGGAACCTGCAAGAACTCCCCACGGAATAACTGCAAGATTTAAGGGTAATGTATGGACAGCTCCATCCATCATTGCGCGTTGCCATGGCTTTGGTTGTTGAGACGACATCGATGTGCACCTGTATGTTGAAATGTCATTCATTGAATAAAAGTCTAAACAAAGACAATATTGATTTAACTACAGGTATTTAGAGTAAAAATTATTATTCGATACGCTGTAGGTATCCATTGTTATATCGTGAAATGTGGAACAAATCACTATCTCTACCTACAGACTTTAAATGGTATTAAAAACTAACTTTTTATTAGTTTATGAAGTTTTGTATTGATTAAAAATTTTTTTTGGCTTGATGCTGATTAAGTGATTTTGATTGGGGTTTAATTTCAATTTTAACTGTCAATGTCTATATCAATGACTAGATTATAATTAAATGACTAGGTTTATATTCTGTATATTAACATATCGCTGGTGATATCTTTTATTAAAAATAAAAAATGTGTATCATAGTACCCATTAAGCAAGAATGTGAATTAATTGTTATAACTTTTATTGAGTTAGCGGGTTTATTATGCTTGAAAACTTCGGTATTACAAACTTATGGACTTATCTTATCGGTGTAATTTTTATTACATTGGTACCAGGCCCTAATTCTCTATTTGTTTTAACGAGCAGCGCAAAATATGGTGTAAAAAATGGTTACAAAGCAGCACTTGGTGTATTTACTGGTGATGCATTGCTCATTTTTTTATCATTCTTAGGTGTCGCGTCTTTAGTCAAAACGTCTCCTATATTTTTTAGCGTGATCAAGTATGCGGGTGCTACCTACTTATTTTACTTAGGTATTAAAACGTTGTATGCAGTATTACATAAAAAAGAATCTGCAACAGATGTCGATGGGATCATATTAGAAACAAAAGGCACTTATAAGAAAGCCGTCTTTCTAAGTTTACTAAATCCAAAAATGATCATTTTTTATGTTTCATTCTTTATTCAATTTATTGACCCAGCGTACCCAAGTGCAGGGGTACCATTCTTCGTGCTCGGCGTGATATTAGAAGCATGCAGCATGTTTTATCTATCAATGCTGATATTTGGTGCTGTTGCAGTGACCAACATGGTAAAACACAATAAAAAATTATCTAAATTTTCAAATAGCTGTATTGGTGCCGTCTTTTTAATGTTCGGTGCAAAATTAGCATTAACAGCCTAATTTATTGATTTATAAATTTTTACTAAAGGATAGCTGGCAAATGTGCCAGCTATTTTTTTGTTTTTAATTTATCTTTTCAGGTTTTTTCCTGTTTGCCTTCAGAGTGATGCCTGTCATCATGATGTTAATTTAGTCACGACTAAGTAAGCCGCTGTACAAGGAAGTATGAGTACGGCCATATACAAAACCATCGAATTGATATTAACTGAGGTTGTTATGCACATTCTGGGATTATTAATCTATTTTATTCCTGCGATTTATTTCGCTGTCCATTCAATAAAGAGTAATCAAAACTCTTATTGGTTATTCATTTTATTTGTTTTCCCAATTTTGGGCTCGGTTGTTTATGCGCTGGTCATTTGGATGCCGGCTATGCGTTATTCCCGCCATGGATATAAGTTAGAAAGAGCAATTAAAAAACAATTAGCACCTAATAAAAGCATCAATCAAGCTTTAAAAGAGTATGAATTAAATCCGACCACGAATAGTTGTGTAACACTAGCAGACGCATATACCGATAAAGGTGACTATCAAAATGCGATTAAATACTATCAGGAATCATTGCAAGGAATTAATCAGTATTCACCGGATATTATGTTGAAATATGCGGATGCACTGTATGAAGTGGGGGAATACGCGCGTTGTAAAGAGACGTTAGACCTATTGTGTGAAAAAAATCCAACGTTCAACTCGAATGCAGGACATTTTTTATATGCTCGTTCTTTAGTGCGCTTAGGTTTGGTTACAGACGCTGATAATGAGTTTCGTGCCTTATTAAGTCATCGTGATCATATTGAATACAAGGTTGCTTACGCTGAGTTTTTATTTGAACAAAAACGTGTGATTGAAGCGATGCCATTAATTGATGAAGTGATTAAAACCTATTCACTTTTACCCAAGGCGGCACAGAATTATAATAAGCACTGGTATCAAACGGCTGTGAAATTAAAAAATAGTAAGTTAATAGAATAAGTTAGCTTTCAAATACAATCATTAAAAACATCTCGTTATTGGCTCTCCATCGTTGGTATGGAGAGCCAAATTATTGCAATTATTCCTACCAGCGTTTTATATCTCTATCAGATTGAGTGACAGATGTACATTTCGCTAATAGCGGCAATGTTTTCTTTTTCAAATCATCCATCAAGCTATAAATAACGGGAACAAATAGTAAGCTGAGAACGGTTGAACTCATCAAGCCGCCGATAACAGCAACTGCCATTGGTGCTCTAAATCCCGCATCAGCTCCAGTTGTGAGTACGAGGGGGATCATCCCTGCAATCATGGCAAAGGTAGTCATAATAATAGGACGGATTCGTTCCTGACCCGCTTCGATAATAGCTTGTTGTCGATTTAAACCAGCTCGTTCTTTTTCAAGAATAAACTCCACCAAAAGTATCGAATTTTTGGTGACTATTCCCATTAACATTAAAATACCAATAATGACAGGAAGATCTATCATTGCACCATATAACACTAAGGCGATAATGGCTCCCCCGATAGAGAATGGTAGTGCCACTAAAATCGTTATAGGTTGCATAAAATCTTTAAACAAAATAATGAGTATGGCGAATACCAGTAGTACACTGAAAAGCATTGTTGTACTAAAACGTTCAAACATATCGAGCATGAACTCCATATCACCATACTCTAATGGCTCAATACTTTTTGGTAGTGATTGATATTCAGGAAGTTCGACAACGCGTTCCAATGCTTCGCCAAGTGATAACCCATCTAAATTACCTTCAATAGACATTTTCCTAGCTCGATTTATGCGGTCAATCTGTGATGGTCCATCGCTAAAATTAATGTTAGCAACGGATTTAAGTGGCACAGTTAAATCGTTACCGCTACGAATATAGAGATTACGCAACGCGCTTACGTCATTTTTTTGATTGTCAGGTAAAACAACCTGTAACGTTAATTGTCTATCCGGTAAATTAAACTTAGCGCTGCGAGAGTTCGATTCTCCCATTGTTGCCACTCTTAATGTATTGGCGATTTCTTCTATATTAACTGCAGTTCTTCCTAAATCTTGCAGGTCAGGGGAAATAATCAGCTCTTTACGTAAAAGTGGTTTAATAACACGCACATTATTAATGCCATTTACGTTGGCAACTGCATCGCGAAGCTTATGCATTTGAATTTCTAGCTCTTTGGGATCAGCTCCTGTAAAGGTCAATGAAAATTCTTTATTTCCTTCGCTATTACTGAAGGTATAGCGTGCATCTGGAGTTTGTTGTAATAGGTGAGAAATTGAGTTTTCAAACTGTTTTTGTGACATTTCACGTTCATTTGGTTCTGTTAATGTCAGAATTATTTGGCCTTTATGTTGAGCTATTCCATCGGCGTCATCACTGATCCCCGCAATGGTATAAATTGACTTTATTTCAGTACGTGACTTCAATTGTTCAGTCATATTCCTAACCGCTTTTTGCGTTTCTTCGACAGGGGTTCCCGGCGGTAATTCCACTTCAATCTGGCTAACACTAATATCGCCTTCAGGCATAAAGCCAATAGGCAGATAAGTAATACTGGAGATTGAACCAATCAAAAATATAAATGCGAATGAAAGGGCGAGTTTGCGATGTTTCAATGTCATTACTAACAATTGAGAATATCGATTGATCCAGTTAGGTACAGAATGTTCGGTCACTTTCTTTTTTGCAGGTAATAAAACATAGGCCGCCATTAATGGCGTAACTAATCGGGCTACTAGTAACGAAGATAAAACAGCCGCGGAAACGGTAATACCAAAAGGCACAAAGTATTTACCAACAAAACCGCCAATAAAACTGACGGGTAAGAATACCGCAACAATAGTGAGTGTGATGGCGATAATGGCAAAACCTATCGCGTCTGAGGCTTTTAAAGCGGCTAAATAAGGGCGTTCGCCTCGCTCTATGTATTTTTGAATATTCTCAATTTCGACAATTGCATCATCGACCAAAATACCGATGACTAATGTCAAAGCAAGCAGTGTCATACTATTAAGTGAATAACCAAATATTGCCAATACCAAAAAGGTGGGAAGGATAGATAAAGGCAATGCAACAGCCGCGACCAAGGTAGCTCGCCAACTTTTTAAAAAGAAGAAGACAATGATAACGGTTAAAAATGCACCTTCTAATAAAGTTTGGATTGTTAAATGGTAGCTTGACTCCGTATATTTCACAGTTGATGAAACAAGCTGAATAGAAATATCAGGATGTTTCAGTTTTAACTGTGCAAGTTCATGTTCAACATTATTTGCTACCTCGGTATCACTGGAACCTTTTGCACGAAATACGGCGAAACCAACTACATCTTTACCATTTAATTGCGAAATAGTTTTGGCTGTTTTTTGACCCTGATAAATTGCAGCAATATCCCCGAGTTTAATCCACTGTTGATTACCAATAGGTAACTGAATATCGTTAATTTCATCAACGTTCTTTTTTTCACCTAAAATCCGAATAGTATGTTGTAGGTCATTATATTTAGACGAGCCACCAGCGGAATTTTGATGCACGCTTCTGAGTAATTCATTAATGCTCAGAATAGACAATTGTAATGCTGCAAGTTTATCGGTATCAGGCTCAATACGAATAACGCTATCAGCACCACCAAGGCGGCTAACTTTTTGTACTCCGTGAGCCGTAATTAACTGCTTACTGACTGTATCATCAATAAACCAAGATAAATCGGCAAGGGATTGGCTATCTGATGAAACGGCGTAACGTAATATTGCACCGCCTTCGATATCAATACGGTTAATTAATGGTTCATCAATTGTTTGCGGTAAATCACTGCGGATTTGTGCGATTTGTTCCCGAATATCATTGGTTGCAATATAGGCATCCACGGTTAAATCAAATTCAACCGTGGTGGTGGAAATGCCTTCAGTGATGGTTGATGTGATATGACGGATCCCTGGAATACCAGAAACTGCCCGTTCAACTGGTTTCGTGATAGCGTTTTCCATTTCGGTCGGGGATGAGCCATCTTGCGTAATGGTCACTGTGACTATTGGAAAATTAACTACCGGGTTTGCAGTAACAGGCAATTGATTAAAAGAAAATATACCCGCAATTGTGAGTGCTAAGAACATAACTATAGTAGGAATAGGGCGCGTGATTGCCCATGAAGATAGTTGGAGTTTCATTGACTATCCTTGACTGGGGTCACTGTATCATTTTCAGTTAAAAAGGCTTGGGCATTGGTGACAACAACGGTATCACTCGAAATAGGGGATAAAATCTCGATACGACCATCATGAATTTTTCCGGTGGCTATTTTTTGCTGCTTCACTTTATTATCAACAACAGTGAAAATAACTCGTTCACCATTATCTAATGTTCGAATGGCACTGTATGGGAGCGTAGTTTGCAGTTTTTCTGGATTGGAAATAATCGCGGTACCTGATTCTCCAGCTTGTAGATTATCTCCATTTTCGGCGAGAGAAATACGAATCTTTCCTTGTTGTGAAATAGGATCTACTTTCGGTGCTAAGTAACGTAATTTTCCTGCTATTTGATGATTGTTAGGCGCTTTTAATTGAATAAACGTCAGATTTGATAAACGTTTTAATTCTGAAATATGCGCTAACGCATCAAATTCAATTTCACCATCTTCAATGATTTTAAACAGTAACTGATTATCCGTTAACATTCCGCGAATAGCATGACGCTCACTGATCACGCCTGAAATAGGCGCAATGATCCGTGACTTATCTTGTTGGCTTTTTTCTTTCGCGAGCTGAGCTTGTAATTGACGCAGTTCTGCTTTATTAGCATCTAAAAGTGCATTAGCCGCTAAAGATTCTGATTTTGCTTTTTCAAAGTCGTTGGCAGAAATAACCCCAGTTTTAGCCAGCGGAGCTAGACGAGAAAGTTCTTTTTGCGCTTGTTCTGCCACTGCTTTTTGCTGCTTAATATAGGCTGTGGCTTTTTCAGTTTCAGCTTGTAACTGGCTTACAGATGCATTTTGGAGTGGAGATTCTAATATGGCGAGTAGTTGGTTTTTCTCAACCCATTGACCTTCTTCAACCAGTACATCAATCACCATTTGTTGTTGCAAAGGTGAGCCAATCGCAATTTCATTTTTTGCAACAAATGTTCCCGGTAAGGACAAGGTTTCCGTATAGGGTATTTGCTTAGGCGAAGTCACACTTAATCGCATGGTTTCAGAAAATGAGACCGGCGATATAAACAGCATACAAAACAGTAGGGAGGTAATACTAAAACGTTTCATAAACCCATAAATCCTAATCGTGATATTGAGGGTAAATTAATGAAATCGCCTCAGCATTACCATAAACCAAAGTTAAACCTTAATTTTCCGTTAAGGTTAGTTATTTCAATATTTAACGTGAAAAACGTTTTGAACCAGCGACACACAGAATGACTCCAAGCGTAGACATGATCATGACGCTATTAACTGTTTCATTAAGTAGCCAAGCGGAAAGTACTAATCCAATAAACGGTTGTAATAGTTGCAATTGACTGACGCCCGAAATTCCGCCTTCAGCCAGCCCTCGGTACCAAAAAAAGAAACCAATTAGCATACTAAATAGAGAGATATAACCTAGGCCCATCCATGCTTCAAATGGCACAGTAGAAAACGTGGGTGGTAAGCGCAAAATACTGAATATCACCATGATGGGTAACGCTAAAACCAACGCCCAGCAAATCACCTGCCAACTCCCTAATGATTTTGAAAGTACAGCACCTTCTGCGTAGCCCAATCCACAGACAATCACAGCAATGACCATATATAAGTCACCTTGCCATGCGTGAGTGGCTCCTTGAAGAATTGCGAAGCCGATTACAAATAAACTTCCCATGACTGAAAACAACCAAAACAATTTGCGAGGGCGCTCTCCTGCCCGTAAAACGCCGAATAAAGCGGTAGACAAAGGAAGCATCCCTAAATATACAATGGAGTGAGATGAGCTAATGTACTGTAATGCAACAGCAGTTAAGAATGGAAAGCCAAGCACCACACCAAATGTCACGATAAGAAGAGGAATCAACTTTTGTCTTGCTGGGATTTTTTGGCGTAAAGCTATCAAAACAATCAGAGCCAAAATTCCAGCGATGGTAGCCCGTAGAATGGTCAAATAATCGGGCGAAAACCCACTGATAGCCAGTTTGGTTGCGGGAAGTGAGCCACTAAAAATAGCAACACCAATAAATCCACTGATCCAACCGCGAGTGGTATGAGAGGGATCCGTTATGGAAACGCTGCTCGATGTTAATAATTTACTTTGATTCATAATTGACCGTTATTATTAGTAATTGAGTTTTACTAAGCTAATCGACATAATCATGACAATCAAAAAATTGTCATAGGTACAATTTCATGACTCAGAATCGTTATAAGCAGTATGTTGACTTGCTTTCAACGCAAATCATGAGTGGCGAATTGAAAGCGGGGGAGCGTTTGCCTACGCATCGCCGTTTTGCGGAAAAATCGGGTATTTCCTTAGTGACAGCTTCTCGGGTATATCGAGAACTGATTGAACGGGGCTTGATCATCGGGGAAACCGGGCGAGGCACCTTTGTCCGAGATATCAATCTATTGCCCAAGTTAAGTATTGAGCAAGATGTCGCTAAAAACGCGTTAGACCTGAATTTCAGTTATCCGATTGCGAAAGAACAAACCAAACTATTACGGGAATCGTTACGGGAAATAGCGGTTGGTGGTGATCTAGAAGGGATTCTTTATTATCAACAACATACAGGGCGGGAACATGAAAGAAAAACGGTCGCTAAATACTTAAAACAGCGTGGGTTAACTCATGCAACGGCAGATACAGTGGCTTTAGTGAGTGGTGGGCAACATGGTTTAGCTACCATCATTTTAGGTATGTTCAGTCCTGGGGATATTATTGCCGTCGATGCCTTAACTTACCCGGGGTTTAAGGCTCTTGCAAAAATTTACCATTTAGAACTGATATCTGTGCCTACGGCAGAAAATGGTCCAAACTTACAAGCGTTGAATAGGCTATGCCAACAGAGAAAAATTCGAGCTTACTATGCGATGCCGACTTTGCATAATCCACTAGGCTGGGTGATGAGTTTATCGGAGCGTAAAAAGTTGGTGGATATAGCTAAACGGCACCAATTTTTCTTAATTGAAGATGGATCTTATGCCTTTTTGCAGCGACCAGCAGTTGTTCCATTAGCAACGCTGGCACCTGAAATTACATTTTATACAACAGGTTTTTCGAAGAATATTGCAACGGGATTACGTGTCGGCGCGGTACTGGCACCGCAACAATATATTGAAAACATCGAGCGTATTATCCGAATTACAACATGGAATACACCGGCAATAACCACGGCTATCCTCTGTGATTGGATTGAAAAAGGTGAGGTAGATAGCATTGAAAGGGATAAGCGACGGGATGCAAAAATACGGCAAGCAATAGTCCAGAAAATTTTTACGGATATACCCTATATTGCGCATCCTGCTAGCTATTTTGTTTGGTTACCATTACCTGATGGCGTACGCGCAGATGCAGTCGTCAGTGAATTAAAAAAGCAAAATATAGCCATTAGCAGCGCAGAGTCTTACAGCACATCAAACTCAGTACCGCAGGCGTTAAGAATAGCAATTAGTACCTTATCCCATGAAGAACTGGCGGTGGCAATAGCGGCGATTAGGGGCGTTGTATTGTACTTAATTGATTTATAAAGATGATAGGTATAAAGGAAGAAAAATAGTGGAACATATCAAACATTTTACGGCGACGGCGATGATCTGTAATTCCCGAGGGGAATTTCTATTACATGAGCACCCTAAGCTAGGTATCTGGCTACCTCCTGGAGGTCACGTTGATCCAAATGAAGAACCACAAGATACCGTTGTTCGTGAAGTGTTTGAAGAAACAGGCTTACGGTGCCGAGTGATTGATTGCCGCTATCCGTTACACTCAAAGGTAAATGATTCAAGAAATACTCTCTCTTTACCAATTCCTTTAGCTATTTTAAAAGAATTCATCGCAGATAAGCGCCAAGGAGATCATTGGCATATCGATATGGTTTATCTCTGTGAGCTCATAGACGAAGAAATCCAATGCAATGCAGATTTTCATTGGATTTCTCTGAGTAAAATGAATGACTTAAACCTTCCTAAAGATGTGGTGGAGCTTGCCATTATGGTGAATGAACATTTTCAAAATGGTTCGGTTCATTCGAAATGAATTCAGTCATGATGAAATACTAAAAAAGAGCAAAGAGATACCCAGAATAATTAATAAGGTGCCGATAACTCTATCCATAATGAATTGATATTTTAAGATTTTATTTCTAATCAATGGTGCTGCAAAAAATAGAGCAATTAAACTAAACCAAACCCAATGCGCAAAAGAAATAAATAATCCGTAGCTGAAGTTTAGCCATTGAGAATTACCAGCTTGGATCACTTGGGTGTAGACCGAAACAACGAAAAACATCGTTTTAGGGTTGAGTGCATTGGTTAAAAAACCCATTTTAAATGCGGAAAATGAAGAGGGTGCTGATGTTGGGTTAAGGTTATCGCTGGCGTTAATGGCTGTTTTGTTTGTTAGGGATTTAAAGCCGATATACACCAAGTATGCGACGCCAAGGAGTTTGACTGCCATAAATAATGTAGGGGAACTCATAATGATCAGAGTCACGCCAAAAATGGTATACAACACATGAATTTGCACTCCAGCAGCAATACCAAGGGCACTGAGTAAACCCGTTTTGGTGCCATAGGAGTAGCTATTTCTGGTGACCATAGCGAAGTCGGGACCAGGGCTAATAACCGCCAAAATAGTGATGGTGGCAACAGCGATAATTTCATTCATAGTGAGATCCTAATGGTAATAAAAACTGACTTAATTTTGGGGTGGAAAATAGATTTGATTAATTAGATATATTGATTATCAATAGATTGTAGTTAGATAAAAAGCGATTTATTCTCAATGAAATCTGTCAGTTTTCGTTACCTATTTAATTGTGAAACTACTCATTTTATAAGC
>NZ_WLUG01000112.1:0-37485 GCF_009706505.1 Providencia sp. wls1922
TAAGCGTGGTGATAGTGACATAATTATCTAAGTAATGAATATGTTCAACTGGATGGTTAAGGCGAATATCCAGCCCATTTGATAGCGTTTCGATAATTTGGGAATATCCGCGAGGGAAGATCACTTCATCGCCTTCACAAAAGCCTTCAAGTTGTAAAAAATAGGGAGATAATGTCTCTAATGTGCAAGCACAGGGATCTTCAGCGATAACTTCAAAAAACTCATGTAAACCTGTTTGTAGCTGTTCAAACAGGGATTGACTTGCATGGTGGTCTACTGTCAATAAATGGTGGAATTCAGGGCTTTGCAACCAACTATTTAACGCTTCGGCTGCATTGTTAAATTGGCAGGGTGATGAAATGGTTTCAAACTGTTCCATTAAATAGTCAAGACCCGCTTCAAAAGCCTCTTTTTCGTTCTCACACAAAACCAAGCCATTTTTTTTATAGAAAATAGCGTCTTGGTAATTGAAAACAACGGTTTGAATATGGTGCTGTTGTGCAATTGCACTGATTGGATTGTCGGTAATACCGTGGATCCAAGAAGCGCCTAAATCATAAAATTGGTTATCAATTTCACGCGTATGAATACGCCCACCAAGACGGTCGCGTGCTTCTAAGATAAGGACTTTTTTATGTTGGGGGGGTTGTGACTGTAATTGATTTGCGACTGATAAACCTGAAACGCCTGCTCCTATCACAATGATATCGGCATCTATGTGTGGCATAACTCACCTAGTTGAAATGGAATAGGGACGATGTGCGATGAGACATCTGAATAATTCTATTTAAATAAAATTATAAGCTAATTATATATGAGTAAATCAAATGTGAATAGACGGTACAGTAGGGGAAAGTGAGTTAGGCTAAATTATTAAGATAAACTGCAAATAGAATTTGGAAAAGGAAAGAGTGAATTAAAGGGAGATAAGAAAGAGTTTGGTGGAGCTAAGCGGGATCGAACCGCTGACCTCTTGCATGCCATGCAAGCGCTCTCCCAGCTGAGCTATAGCCCCAAACGTAGTCTTTTGTTATGAAATTCAGCCATCTAAACTGGTTTTTAGATGGTGGAGCTAAGCGGGATCGAACCGCTGACCTCTTGCATGCCATGCAAGCGCTCTCCCAGCTGAGCTATAGCCCCAAACAAAATCTTTTGGACGGGAGGCATCATATTCAAGCTCGATTGGAGTGTCAATATATTAATATGTTTTTCGGGTTTAACTGCTGAAATATAGAACATTTTGCAATCAATTCCCATTTAATGCGGGAGCTGAAAAGCAAACTGCCTCTTAAGTTAAGAGGCAGTAAAATAGAAAGGCTTCTTAATTTAGAAAATTATTGTGCGGATGCTTCGCGTTCTGCGATAAACGCTAATGCTTTTTCGATACGAGCTACAGAACGAGCCTGACCGATAGCATGAACGGTAACATCTAACCCAGGTGATTGGCCTGCACCAGTTACCGCTACACGTAAAGGCATTCCCACTTTACCCATACCCACATCTAATTCAGCCGCGGTCGCTTCAATCGCTTGATGGACATTCTCGGCCGTCCAATCGGAAATAGCGATTAATTTGTCTTTCACCACTTCTAATGGCTGACGTGCAACTGGGCGTAAGTGTTTTTTCGCTGCATCAGCATCAAACTCTTCAAAGTCCTGATAGAAGTAGTGGCAAGATTCCGCCATTTCTTTCAGTGTCTTACAGCGCTCACCCAGTAATTTGATTAACTCAACTAACTGTGGACCTGTGCTGGTGTCGATATTTTGCTGTTCGATATGCCATGCAAGGTAGGTTGCCACTTCTTCAGCTGGCAGAGTATTGATGTAGTGATGGTTCAGCCACTGTAATTTCTCAGTGTTGAATGCACTCGCTGATTTGCTGATAGCATCAAGAGAAAAATATTCTTTCATTTCTTCAATTGAGAAGATCTCTTGGTCGCCGTGTGACCAGCCTAAGCGTACTAAATAGTTTAATAGTGCTTGTGGCAGGTAACCGTCATCGCGATATTGCATAACGCTAACAGCGCCATGGCGTTTAGACAGTTTTTTACCATCATCACCTAAAATCATCGAAACGTGAGCATATTCAGGCACTGGCGCGCCTAATGCTTTGAGAATGTTGATTTGGCGAGGGGTGTTATTGATATGGTCTTCACCACGAATGACGTGGGTAATTTCCATATCCCAGTCATCAATAACGACACAGAAGTTGTAAGTTGGAGAACCATCGGTACGACGGATGATTAAGTCATCCAGCTCTTGGTTGCTAAATTCAATTGGACCACGAATGGTGTCATTGAAAATTACAGAACCGTCTTGTGGGTTACGGAAGCGAACAACATGCGGTTCTGCCGCAGTGTGGTTATGTTCATGGTCACGGCAACAACCGTCATAGCGGGGTTTTTCGCCTTTTGCCATTTGTTCTTCGCGTAACGCTTCTAAACGCTCTTTAGAGCAGTAGCAGCGGTAAGCGGTACCTGCTTCTAACATGGTATCAATTACCGCATTGTAGCGGTCGAAACGCTTAGTTTGATAGTAAGGACCTTCATCCCAATTTAAATTCAACCAGTTCATACCGTCCATAATGGCGTCGATAGCTTCCTGAGTTGAACGTTCTAAGTCGGTGTCTTCAATACGCAGGACAAATTCGCCCTGATTGTGGCGACTATATAACCAGGAATACAGGGCGGTACGAGCACCACCAACGTGCAAGTAGCCAGTTGGGCTTGGTGCAAAACGGGTTTTGATTTTACTCATCGAGATTGCCTTAATTGCGAAACGTTGTTTCTTATGCGCTTATGTTCATCGTAAGCATTGCTAAAAGTTCCTCTATTCTATCACCCTGTAGTGAATCCTCAATCTGCTTCTCTCTATACAGATAAAGAAAATCATCAAATTGGGAAAATAACCGCTGAAATTTTTAGTCTGGTGAGCTTCGGATGATTTTTTTCTAATAAAATTTAGTAGGATAATGTAGTTAATTGATTAAAAAGGGTACTTCTTAGGTGATAATTAAAACATCTTGATTATTTTTGCAACGAACAGAAAAAATCTATTCAAAAACCGTTGACTCAGAACGCAGTATCCCTATAATGCACCTCCATCGACGACGGGGCGATTAGCTCAGTTGGTAGAGCACCTCCCTTACAAGGAGGGGGTCAGTGGTTCGAGCCCGCTATCGCCCACCACCGTTGACGATGAAAACATAAATGATTGGGCGATTAGCTCAGTTGGTAGAGCACCTCCCTTACAAGGAGGGGGTCAGTGGTTCGAGCCCGCTATCGCCCACCAATTATTTATGACAATGTGGTTATTATGAAGTGGGCGATTAGCTCAGTTGGTAGAGCACCTCCCTTACAAGGAGGGGGTCAGTGGTTCGAGCCCGCTATCGCCCACCACTTCATCTTTTCTTGCATTAAAAACAATTCAGAAATACAGATGGGTCGTTAGCTCAGTTGGTAGAGCAGTTGACTTTTAATCAATTGGTCGCAGGTTCGAATCCTGCACGACCCACCATCTAAATGAAATAAGTCATTCAAGCAGTACAGATACTTGAATATGGGTCGTTAGCTCAGTTGGTAGAGCAGTTGACTTTTAATCAATTGGTCGCAGGTTCGAATCCTGCACGACCCACCATCAAGTACAGCGTCATGAAGTGGGCGATTAGCTCAGTTGGTAGAGCACCTCCCTTACAAGGAGGGGGTCAGTGGTTCGAGCCCGCTATCGCCCACCACTTCATCATTCTCAAAAAGCGCCTCTCTAAAAACGCCAATTGAAGATATAACTTACTGATTTTAGTTAATTTGCGTATAGTTACATTCAATAAATTTTCATCATCCTCTCTCTATGATCCTTCGTTGATTTTGCTTAAATATTCATATTACTCATTAAGTATTATTCCTATTAAGATTGAATATGGCGTTATATTGACCATTATATTATTAATATAAACTTTTGTTTTTTTTATGAATCAATATATTCAATGAAACGATAACGAGATTTTTCCTTGCATTGAATAAGTCTCAATTTGGTTAAAATCAAAATCTAGTTAATAAAAATAAAGAATGTTAACGCCTTAAGTGAAATTACCTAAATGGAGATGTTAAAGGATTAATGCATTAATAGTTTTATCTGAAATGAATTTTTATTTAAAACTATGGCGGTAATGTAACTGCGTTAGAAACTAAATTATGCGATACCCATGAACAGCCTTATGTTGGTTTGGATTAAATAAATTATTAAGAATATTCTTAGATGATATTAAAGAAATAACAAACAAAACTTTCATTGATATTACAGTAAAAGAATATCTTCAAAGTAGTATATTAGTGAATAATTCTAGCTATTCACGTTTTGATAATCTTAAAGTTCAATAATTTCTGAGTGTTCATGTATTCATAATATTAAAATAAGATTATCGATAATCAGTAATGTTCATATTTTTGTGATATTCATCAAGTAAAGTGAATGTTCGGCTTCCTTAACGTTAATGTTTTGTTATGTTGAATATGTAGGTGCATTAAATTCACTAAGTTACTTTAAAAATATAGCGTTTAATTAATTTGTAGCATGCGGTTCAAAAATGTAAGTTATTGATGTTTTATGTTGCAAAATAGTTATATATGTAAAACACATATTTTTTACTTTCTTTTACAGAAAATGCTCACTTAATGTGGTTTTTGACTCAAAAAACTACCAATGTTATCGTGAAACGATTAACTTTGTTACAGTGTTAAATTATTCTGTTTATTTCCTTTATTTTTGGATTTATTGGCGGGAAAGTGGTTGGTTTTTAGTGAATTGTCTTGCGATGTGCTCTTTCACCTGAGTTTACTCGGTGATATTCACTGGCTATCAATTTGCATAACAGATTGATAATTAAGGATTTATTTGCTAACTCGTCTTGTTTGTATAGAAAAAAATATTTTGTTACATAGTTGCAATGTCATTTTTGGACTAGTTGAAACTAATTAGAAGGCTAGTATATCATTCTCTTAGTGATGTTGGATGTATCACCATGTTTTTATCGATGAACTATATAGTACATATAAAATAACAATGAAAATGGCAGAAAATACCTGCTGATTTTTATTCAATTAATATAGATTGAAGCGAGAATGTTTATGAATACAAAATATCCTGTCGCTTGTGCAGTTGGACAAAAAATTAAGTCTTTAAGAAAAGCTCAAGGCTATACGGTTTTCCAATTAGCTAAAGAGATCGACATCAGTGAACAATAACTATTTCGTTATGAACGAGGTGTGAATCGTATTGATATAGATTGCTTAGTTCGCGTATTAAAGGTACTAGGCGTAAATATGGGTGAGTTCTTCAGTGAAGTTCTCCAGGATGATATCAACGCGTCTGAGGAAAGAGAATCTAAAGGGTTTAACGACTCACTTTATTCTCTCGTATAATATCTATTCCATGTATACGTTTCATAATGAAACAAATTAAGTACAGTAATTAAATTGTTTCAATTGAGAACGATAAAATTAATTAACTCAAGTTAGTTAGTAAAAGTCATTGAATATATTAATCTCCCTCTTATATAGAGTACTTGCAAAAATAAAAGCCCCTTTGGGGCTTTTATTTTTTATGCATACAATTTAGAAAATAAGCGTGGAAAAATGAAAATGGATTATCACTATTTTTAACATATTATTCCTGCTGGATTTTTACTGGCTCTAAAATAACAGTAACGATACGTGGGCCGATCATTTCATCAATTTTTATTTGTATGCCATCTAGCTTAATCACATCCCCTTGAGAGGGTTCATTTTCAGTATTGACGTGAATAAATTGATTGAGTGTTTTATCGGAATCAACTTCAATCAAAATCCCATATGACTCATAAATTTCATTTAATCGCGTTGTGCCTTTTAAGCTTAAACCTGATTCAGGTAGCTCCATAACGGTTGGTTCTGAAGAGGTTTGTTCGGAGAATAATCTTTCTAAGAATAGGCGACTTTGCGGTTTTAGTACGACAAACAAATGATCATTCGCCATTAAGATTGTTGAGCCGCGTGGTGGCAATACACTTTTTTCTCGGGTGATCATCGCAATCACGGTTTGGTCAGGCAGGGCTAATTGAGATAACCTTCGTCCTACCGCAGAGCAGTCCTCGCCCAGCGTATATTCGACCAAGTCAGCATCAATCTGGTCGACAGCAGTAATATCTAATGTCGCAGCGGGCAGAAGCGGTGGTGGTTGCATAAGATTTAATTTGCGAGCAAAGTAAGGCAGCGTGGAACCTTGTAGCGTTGCAGAAATGAGTACCACGAAGAAAACAACATCAAAAATGAGGTTGGCCCCCGGTAACCCAAAAATGAAGGGGAAAATAGCCAAAATAATCGGAACAGAGCCTCTTAGTCCAACCCAGGAGATAAGTGCTATCTCATTTCGAGTGAAGCGAAATAGTTTGAGTACAGGGACAACCGCCAACGGTCTTGCAACAAAGGTTAATACCAGCGCAATGAGCAACCCTTCCTGCCATACCTCAATTAATGAGCTAGGGTTAACCAATAAGCCTAACATCACGAACATGATGATTTGGCTTAACCATGCCAGCCCATCATGGAATAGAAAGGTATTGCGCTGGAAAACAAATGAGTGATTACCAATAACCACACCCGTGACAAAAATAGATAAGAAGCCACTTCCATCTAAATTACTGGCGACACCGAATGAAAACAAACCACAAGCCGCCACTAAAACGGGATAAAGACCTGCCGCAAGTAACTTAATTTTGTTGATGATCTTTATTGAAATCCAACCAACACCTACCCCTACAGCAGCACCAATTCCCATTTGGCTAACAAATAATAACGCTAATTCACTGCCAGAGGCTTGTGGGTTCATTAGTAGTTGCAGTAGTCCAACGGTTAAAAATATGGCCATGGGGTCGTTGGTTGCACTCTCTATCTCTAAAGTCGCCTGTAAACGCTCATTTAGGTAAATGCCTGCATTGCGTAGCAGTGAAAATACGGCGGCGGCATCCGTTGAGCCAACAATGGCGCCTAAAAGCAACCCTTCAAGAAGTGGAATACCTAAAATATAGGCAGCGGCTAACCCAGTGATACCCGCAGTAATCAAAACACCAACGGTAGCTAAGGTGAATGCAGGTTTCCAGACTAGCTTAATTGATTTTACTGAGGTTTGTAGCCCACCATCGAAAAGGATTAGAGCAAGGGCGAGAGAGCCAACAGCATAAGATACATTGACGTTATCAAAGGTAATTTTCCCTAAGCCATCCTCACCTGCCAGCATGCCAATAAAGAGAAACATAACCAACATTGGCAAACCAAGTCTTGCAGACAATTTACTCGAAAAAATACCGAGTAAAATCAATATGGATGAAAGCAATATAAGTTGTTCGATAGTCGGCATAATCAGTTTTCAGTTAGAGGTTAATAAAACGCTGACGATGCATCGTAAAGCGCGCGAGGTAGCTAAAGATGTTATCAAAGTGACTAAAATATACATTTCATAGTGTTTTTGGTCTCAAGTGGTCAAATAAACATTATGATGTATAGTATTATGATTATATATGAATCATTTAAAATATATTGGTATTTTACTGCATTTTTTAAAATTTAATTTTTAGAAATAGCCTGTTTTTTTATTAAACTCGTATTAATAGCGACTTTTTTATGTGTAAATATTTTTTGCGGAGGAATTGAAAAGGGAAGAGAGATGGTTAATTGTATGAAAAATAAATAAAAGTCGATGAAGATATTTCATCGACTTTATATTAACTAGTGAAAACGCGCCTTTCTTGCCAAAGTGTCACCAATAAACTGTATTCCTTGCACGATAATCACCAAGGTCACAACCGTAATTGCCATAGCAACATTATCAAAGCGTTGATAACCGTAATTTAGCGCAAGATCACCAACACCGCCGCCACCAACGGCTCCAGCCATCGCCGTTGCCCCAACCAGCGTTATACTGGCAGCCGTTAAGCTTAAAATTAATGATGACTTTGCTTCCGGTAGAATAAAGTGCCAAACAATTTGCCAGTTGGTCGCTCCCATTGCATCGGCAGCTTCAATAATACCCGAATGGACACTGAGCAATGAATTCTCAACCAATCTTGCCGTATATGGCGCAATATAAATGACTAAAGGGACTATCGCCGCGGTGGTGCCAATAGATGTTCCTACCACAAAGCGTGTTAATGGGATTATAGCCACTAATAAAATAATAAAAGGTAGTGAACGGAATATATTAATAATAGGGTTAATAACGCGATAAATACGTTTGTTTTCCCAAATTCCGTCTGGGCGAGTAATAACTAATAAAATTCCCAATAAGATCCCGAATAGCGAACCGAGGACAAGCGCAATACTCACCATAGTGAATGTTTCTGACATGGCCAATAAAAATTGTTTACTTGTCAGTGCTGTTTCAAAAAACTCACTCATACTGTCCCCTTATTCACTGCAACGCCACGATGGCGTAAATAGGCTACGGCTTCATCAATGTGCTGTTTATCGCCTAACATCTGAACAAACATACTGCCTAAAACGACGCCGTTGATCTCTTTCATGTTGGCAAATAGGATATTGATTTTAATAATATTTTTGATAATAAGTTCATTCACCACAGGCTCTTGAGCGGATTTGCCTAAAAATTCTAATCGATATACATCCTCTTGATGTTCAAGCTGATGGAGTACACGCTCCGGAATTTTTTCATTGAGCACAGTACCCACAAATTTTTGCGTGGTTGGATGTTGAGGATTGGCAAAAATATCAAGTACTGTGCCTTCTTCAACAATGCGACCGGATTCCATGACGGCGACACGATGACAAATCTGCTCAATGACTTCCATTTCATGAGTGACCAATAAAATGGTAATTTTCTGCTCACGATTGATTTTTTGCAGTAATGCCAAAATAGAGGCGGTGGTTTGCGGATCCAAGGCAGAGGTTGCCTCATCACACAGCAAGATTTGTGGATTATTAATCAACGCTCTCGCTATTCCAACACGCTGTTTTTGCCCACCAGAAAGCTGGTTAGGGTATTGGTGTTTCTTATCGCTTAATTCAACGTATTCAAGAATGTTATCTACGCGACGGGCAATTTCGTGCTTATCAATGCCAAGTAAAACCAGGGGCATAGCAACATTCTGTTCGACAGTCTTGGTTTCCAACAAATTGAAATGTTGGAAAATCATTCCGATACTTTTTTTATGTGTCCGTATTTGCGATGGGGTATGCTCCGCTAAATTGTGCTGATCGACCTTGATGGCGCCACCGGTAGGCTTTTCTAATTGATTGACTAAGCGGATCAAGGAACTTTTACCTGCACCGCTATAACCAATAAAACCAAAAATATCACCTTTATTGATATGCAAATTAATATCTTGTAGAGCGACTAAGGATTGCCCATTTTTTTCATAAATCTTTTGGACATTGTTAAATTCAATCATCCTTTACTCCACATTTTCAATCAATTGTACACGCTGAGCGGGTGGTAAGGCAGGTTGCCATTCATCACCTAATAACTCATTTTCTGTACTGGTTTTAACCAACTCAAGGTGCTGTTGCCGATGGGCTAGATACAACTTGGCAGCAATATGATCCGCTAAACGCTCAGCTCCGGTATTGGTGCCTGGGATCAAGCCAATTAAGGGACCCATGCTGAGCGAAGCGCTTAAATTGAAGCAATAAAAGTGGTCGATAAACGGAAACTCGTAACCCGATTTTGCTTGCAATTCAAAGTGTTCACCAAGATAGGGATGCGCGGCAAGTTCATCATTTTCCTCACCTTTAGGTGGGGTATAAACATCTCTCCACGTTTTAATAAACGGCGCTAGGCGATGAAATGGGCTGTATTTTTGCCAATTTAGTCGGTAGCCAGTCGCTAAAATGAGGTAATCAAAAGAGAAATCCCCTTGGTTGGTGGAAACGTGCAATTTATTCTCTTTGACGGTGACATCATTGACTTGTGTATTGAAGTTAAAATAAGCATGTGTATGACGAGAAACTCGTAGTGTACTACCATGAGGGGCAGGGGTTTTCGCTTTCAAAACATAATCGGCATAATGCCATTTTTGCGCATCGGTAAAATACCCATAGGCATTGGTAAAACCGGCACTTCCGGCGACCTTTCCTCGGTTTACTCGCGGCATCTCTTTTGCTCGGATCAACAACTCAACAGACTTAGCACCATGTTCTAATGCAGTGGCTGAACTGTCCATAGCTCCCGCACTGTAGCCTACAACGCCAATATCGAGCCCGTTAAATCTCTCATAGTTGCTACCCGCATATGAATGCTCCCAGTATTGAGTTGGAATTTTATTCATAAATTCTGGGATGTTAGGCTCGCTAAATGATTCCATGCCGGTTGCAATGACAACATGCTGAGCAACAAAAGAGGTTTGTCCATTGGGAGTATCAAACGTTAACTCACGGCCTTGAGGGATTAATTTAACATCAACTAATTGGTGCTGATTTAGCAGTGTGGGTGCCGTCATGGTTTTAAACCATTGTAGGTACTCACCCCATTGTAAGCGTGGGATTTTATCGAGATTTTCCCACACATCATCGCCAAATTGAGCTTTAAACCAGGCTTGGAATGTTAAAGAGGGGGATGCAAGAGCAGGGCCGACAACCTGTTTAGGTGACTGCAAGGTTTCCATCAAGGCTGGCGTTTGCCAAGGACCTTCTTTGCCTGAGGGCGCTTGGTCAAAAACGATAGCGTTAATTCCCCGTAATTTTAAGGCAAAAGCCGCCGTTACTCCCGACATTCCCCCACCGATAATGGCGACATTAATCTTTTGTTTATCAAGATCTTCATCTGACAACGACCATGAGCTAATCGGTAAATTAAGATACTGCAAATCCTGATTTATTTGCGCCTCTAGAGCCGCTAATCCAATGACCTTATCCATGGTATTACTCCTTATTTTCAGGGAGTTCAAACGGTTCTCCCAATGTCAGCATTAAGCGATTAGCCCATGAAAAAAATGCACTGGATTGAATTAAATCGAGTAACTCTAGTTCCGTTAGCCCTAATGAGCGTAGCTGATCGATTTGCTCAACTGAGGCTTGAATAGGCGTAGTAGAGAGCGAAGCAACAAGAGAAACGATAGCTAAAAGCCTCGATTCATAGCCTTCAGCAAGCACATTTCCTGCGGGTGTTGCCAGCAGTTTCTCGACATCACCGAGATGTTCTTTTGCATACTGGCTAGCTTTGCGCGCATGAACTGAAGCGCAATAAATGCAGCCATTCACTTTACTGACCGCAGCAGCAGCAAACTCTCTCTCCCAGCGAGGTAGCCCTCCTGAGGTATAAAAAATACCTCGGTCTATCTGTGTACGTAGCGCTAAAATCTCGCTTTGATGAGCTAACAGAAGGAAATATTCAGAATTTAATTGCCCATGTTTTTTCAGCGTTTGAGTTTCATCGTCACTTAACGAATTGACATCTCGCGCAGATAACCAAGACTCCCAACCTAATTGCTGCTGTGTAAAGGCGGTCGGTGATGGTTGCCCTAACTGTGTTGTCGTTGCGTGGTTCCAATTTCCTGCCAAAATTGGAAAGTGTTGGTCTGCTTTATTATCTGAATTCTGGCTTTGTCCAATTAATAATTCCAGGCCAGCAACTAAGCGGGATTGATAAGTGACAAAGGTAATTAACTGAGCCAATAAAATAATATCGGGCTCAGACCATCCTTGCTGAATAAATTGTTGTGTTAAAGCATAATCAGCTTGATTTGGATTGCTGGTTAATACTCGCAGATATTTCTCTGCAAGCGTAATCTCAGGTGTTATTTCGACGATGGATTGTGATGATAATAATTCAGCATAATATTTTGCAAGTAATATTGAACCAGTAATTTTCGCCACGGAAAGCGCAAAATAGTATTTCACATTTAGAGGCAATATTTGAGATGGCACAGAAAAAACAGCCTCAAAAGCGGCTTGAGTATTTTCTGTTGCAACCGGTCTTTCTGCGCGGTTTTTCGCTAATTCTGAGTCTGGTGTCAGGTTAAGAATATTGTTAATTAAATCAAATTTTACTGTCATAAATAACTCACTTTATTTAAATTTTTTTATCTCCTTCATTACATATCAATCACATCATTATTCGAACTACCATTTTGTTATATCGTTATAACCATTTTGGTTTGATTCATTTTTATATTCATTTCTATTTAAGTTATAACGAACGGATCTAAGACGTTAAATAAATCCTGTTTATACTCCGGTCGATTGGCAATATTAAAAGCTGAAAGTAATTAAAAAGTAATCACCATAGGAAATTTCAAATGTTCAAACAAAAAATAATAAATTTATCTTTAGTGGCAACCGCAATCATTTTATTGGCAGGATGTGGTGATAATAAAGAAAAAGACAGCTCAGATAAAAAGCAAATTACTATTGGCTTCGGTGTTGGGAATTATATCGACCAAGTCGATAAAGGCATTGTACCTATTTTAGAGAAAAAAGGTTACCAAGTGACGTTACGTCAGTTTTCACAAAACAGGCAAATTAACCCTGCATTTGAAGAAGGGGCAATTGACGCATCAGTAAACCAAAGTCGCGCTTATATGGAAGCGTATAACCAAAAAAATAATATTAATATGGTCGCATTGGCCGATTCACCAAGCGCACCGCAGAGTTTACGTTCGAATAAACACAAAACGCTGAATGATGTGCAAGATGGCATGATTGTCGCGCTGTCAAATGACCCTGTAAACGCGGAACGTGGAGCTCGAATTTTAGAGCAACTGGGTTGGATTAAAATCAAACCGAATGTCAGTACGCTCAGCTTTAGCGTCAATGACATTGAACCTGCAAAATATAAGCTCGATATCCGTGAAACAGATGCCGCGCAAGGTTTACGTCTATTGGATGATGTGGATTTTGTAGTAGTGAATGGTAATTATGTGGCGAGTGCAGGGCAGCGTATTGCGGATGGTTTGGTTGTTGAAAATTCACCGCTTGAGCATCGCGTTGTGGTTTCTGTGCTACAAAAAGATCTCGACACTCAATGGGCTAAAGATTTAAAAGAGGCTTTTGAATCAAAAGAGTATGCAGATTATATTCGCTCTCAGCGTATTTATGATGGTTTTATTGAACCTGCTGCATGGGCAAATTATTCTAAATAATATTCGAATCTTCGTTGCCAATTTGGTGAAAAATTGGCAACGGATTGTTTAGAAAGATAGACAAACGTCATAGAGTTGGTTATTACCTATTCAGAATAAATAAAAATAGCAAAATAAAATTGTCTTGATAAAGACTAAAACCAGATAGGGGAAAATGATGGCTAACGAAGTTTTAAATGCACTAAAGGTATTAAAATCCAAAAAATGGGTGGATTTAACGCACAGCTTTGATAAAGATTCTCCTCATTTCTTTATGTTTGACTCTGCAGAATTTAAAACATTATTTGGCTACTCTGACGGCTTTTTTGCTCAGCAATTTACCTTTCCTGGGCAATACGGCACGCATATTGACGCGCCTTGCCATTTTGTTGAAGGAAAACGCTTTTTACATGAATTGGAGCTGCAAGAGTTAGTCTTACCGCTGATTGTTATCAACCAATCTGAGCGAGCGGCACAAGACCCTAATTTTGCATTTTCTCGCGAAGATGTTTTAGCTTTCGAGCGTGAACATGGGCGAATCGAACCGGATAGTTTTGTAGCACTACGCACAGATTGGCATAAGCGCTGGCCTTCTCAAGAAGCCATGGATAATAAAGACGCAGAAGGTAATAATCAAATCCCGGGATGGGGTATGGATGCGCTCAAATTTTTATTTGAAGAGCGTGGCATTAAAGCCATTGGGCATGAGACATTTGATACTGATGCAGCGAAAGATTTTCGCCAAAATAACGCGCTATTAGGTGAATATTACGTATTAGAACAAGATACTTACCAAATAGAGTTGATGGCGAATTTAGATCAATTACCGACTCGTGGTGCTGTGATTTTTAATATTGTGGCGAAACCCAATAATGCTAGTGGGTTTCCTGTGCGCTCATTTGCTATTCTTCCCTGAAAATCCTAAACGCCTTTCTCAGTTAAATAGGCTGAGAAAGGCGTTAGTTTTATAACGCGAATAAAATCCATGCAGTGGCTAATAGCATACAGAGAACGGCAACAATTCCCCCAGATTTTGCAAATTCTGAGAATGAAATTTTCACACCATAAGCCGCCGCTTGTTCCACAACAATAATGCCCGCCAAGCTACCAAACACAAACAAGTTACTGGAAAAACCAGAGCCAAGGACTAATGCGGCGCCTAATGCATCAGCGTTACCGTCAGGCGTTAAAAAAGGCACCAGCAGCATGACAGAGGGGTTATTTCCGACAATAGTGCTGAGAACGCCGGTTACTAAAAATAGAATGAATGGGTTATTGAGTTCAACACCATGGGCGCGTAAATCATTCAACATTTGCTGCGGTAATCCTGTTCCAGCAAATGCCGCGTTGACGACAAATAATCCCATGATTAATAGTAATAAATTCCCATCCACTAACTTAAGCATATCGCTAGATGCAATGGAACGGTTCAGTAATAGGAAACCCGCTGCCGTTAATGCGATTAACTCTTTTGGTATATCACTCACCACAAAAGCCACAATTACGGCGAGTGTGATCACACCGGCTTTAGCCGTTTCCCATGTATCGAGTGGTGTTGGAGGAGAGACCGTTTTAGGGGTATTAGTCGGCTCTTTAGCTAAGTACCAGCGGTTGCGATATAACCACACCAATACCAGCCAGGTGAGCGGTAAAGATAATAATGCCGGTATTGCCGAGGATTGTAATAAGCCCACAAAGGAAATATCTAGCCCCTGTGCCGCGATCATATTTTGCGGGCTACCAATCAGCGAGCCGGTTGCACCGTTGTTGGCGGCAAAACAGAATCCAAGCAGAAACGGAATGGGGTTAAGCCCGCGAGATAGTGTGATGGAGACCAATAATGGTGTCATCGCGACGACAACCACGTCGTTGGTTAACAGTGCGGAAAGTAATCCGCCAACGGCGATCAGTACGGCAAGCAGTGTAGGCGCACTGACTTTGAGCATCGCCACGCGATCGGCGGTCCAACTATAAAAGCCGGAAACCACAAACGAAGCGGAGACCACCATCAAACCAAATAGCATGCCGATAGTGCGGTAATCAATGGCATTCCAGGCATGAGGTGGCGTGATGCTGTCGATGGCCATCATGGCTAATGCACCGATGACGGCGGCGCCCGTTCTATCAACTTTAAAGCCGGGTAGTTTGCCAAATGCCATGGCGATATAGACCAACACAAAAATAATAATGGTAAGCGTCATATTATTCACATTTTTTCTGAAAGATTAGGGAGATTTTACGGTGAATAAAATTACAGGCAAGATAAAAAATGTTTAGTTTTTAATTAAGTAAATGGTGTCTAACTAGGATATTCGTAATACGATGTTATACGGACAGTAAGCGATAATTAATTTGTTGGCGGGATGTTTTCTACATCATAAAAATATCGATAAATAAAATGAGGTTGTTATGAAAGTTACAGTTACACATGATATTACCCCTGAAGATAAAGAAGAGTTATTTACTGGTCTAAGAAGCTACAACCGATCTTTTTTGCAAAATAGCTATTTTGGGCAACTTGGTGTGTATAGCAAGGATGAAAATGGGATCATGCAGGGTGGGCTTCTCGCGTCAATTAAAGGTCGATGGTTATGTATTGATTATCTGTGGGTGGATGAGTCAATGCGTAAGAATGGATTAGGTAGCCAATTAATGCACGTCGCAGAAGAAGAGAGTAAAAAACTCGGCTGCCACAATGCATTAGTGGATACTTTTAGTTTCCAAGCTTTGCCATTTTATGAAAAACTGGGTTACGTGAAACAAATGTCACTCCCTAATTTTCCGGAATTAGGCATGCAACGCCATTATCTTTCTAAAGAAATATAACAATCTTCATGGCACCAGTTTATCTTTTAGTTCATGTGAGCTGATGGGTTTGTTGGTAAGGATTGGCTATCTATCCATTGAGATAATATTTGTTTTGCAGTTAATCTCAATGGTGTATTTGTCGCATTAGACGAATTTAAATATTGCGTAGAATATTCTAACAAGTATCCATTCTTAAAAATAAACCAGCGGTCTGTTATTTTTACTGTGGCTTCTGGTTGTTGTTTATCATGATAAACCATTAGCTGATAACCATCCTGCCTCGTTTGCTCATCCGGCGTTCCTTCTATTTGCATCACTTGGTTTGATGTCATCCCTGTCATAACAACAGAAGGCGATTTTTCCATCGTACAACCTATCAGAAGAATACCAATTAATAAGGCAAAAAGTGTTCGCATCGTGGTCAGTCCATCAAATAGGGATATAAGCAAAATACTATAGGGGAAGAAGTAAAAGCGAAATAGGGCGAAGAAAGATTGGGAAAGTTCTTGGGGGAGTGCTTAGTGTAGGAATCTGTCCCCTGCAGGAATCGAACCTGCAACTAGCCCTTAGGAGGGGCTCGTTATATCCATTTAACTAAGGGGACATTGAGATGCTGCGTAATAGCGCTTGGCATTTTACTGGCCACCCTCCATTGAATCAAGCTGTTACAGCCAAATTTTCTGCTTTTATCTTTTTTATTCTTTTCTTTGTTGGTTTTTTAAGCATCTTGCAGTTTAGCCTAAAATTATTTCAGATAAGTCTATCTCTATGTTAATGCACTAATTAATGACATTTACTGAAGCAACCCTGGCGTTTGGGGGGATTCGTATGTATTTCTTATGATAAGTTGATAATTAAATAGGTTATAATTATATCTATATGGCAATTAAACCACTCAAAACGCTTAACATGTTTTTCTATTTGCTTTTATGATAAAGCGATTAGTAATAACGATAAAAACACCATGGCAAGGTGGAATAAAGGATGGAGAGAATGATGAAGTTTCGCATAAGTAGCGTTCTTCTCGCGGGAGTTTTAATGGCTGGATGTGCGAGCGTTGACCCAGAAACGCAGCAGCGTTCAGACCCGTTAGAAGGCTTTAACCGAGCAATGTTTAACTTTAACTATAATGTCTTAGACCCATATGTCTTAAGACCTGTAGCCGTTGCTTGGAATGATTACGTGCCAATGCCTGCTCGAAACGGACTCAGTAACTTTCTTGGCAACCTTGAAGAACCGGCCAGTATGTTAAACAGCTTTTTCCGTGGAGAAGTGGAGCAAGGCTTTAAGCACTTTAACCGCTTCTTCTTAAACTCAGTGTTTGGTATCGGTGGTTTAATTGATGTTGCTGGCATGGCAAACCCTCAGTTAGTCAAAGAAGAGCCAAAGCGTTTCGGGAATACACTAGGCTACTATGATGTGGGTTATGGCCCATATGTGGTTTTACCGGGTTATGGCAGCGCAACATTGCGTGAGCAAGGTGGTGATCTAGCGGACGATCTCTACCCAATGCTGAGTTATTTAACTTTCTGGATGTCTGCGGGTAAATGGGCACTGGAAGGGATTGAAACCCGTGCAAGATTACTTGATTCGGATGGATTGCTGAAAAGCTCTTCCGACCCTTACTTAATGTTCCGCGAAGCTTACTTCCAACGTAATGATTTCTTATCAAGAGGGGGAACGCTGCAACCAGCAAATAACCCAAATGCGTCAGTCATTGAAGGAGAGCTGGATTCGATTGATTAATTAGTTGATCGATTGATTTGGTGGGGTTTATCACTCTCTATGTTTTTTTAGACATCAGAGAGTGATAAATAAACTGCTAGTCATTGTCCTGTTTTCCTCGTTGGATGACTGTGTCAATCACGGCACTGACGACTAACACGCTAACAAAGCTTATAGTGAATAATGTTCCCATAATGCCCTCCTATGTTTTTTCCATGATTTTCCTCAGATGGTAGCTTAGTGAGCAACTCTACTGCTTCTTCATGTCAAAAAAATGAAGGGCAGCATTGCAGTTAAAAATCGATATCAAAATGATTGAGTGGATATTTATGACTGGGATCAGTACATGAATAAGCCGCGGGAATGTTTTTAACAATAAAATAACATCGGGCTATAATTAATATATAAATCTGTACAAAAAAAAGTCAAGAAAAAATTTGGCTTGAGGATGTTTTTTCTGCGAAGAGCATAAAAGGAAAGTGGGCAAAGGAAGAGATAGAAAAGGAGATATCAGGGGAGCGAACTCCCCCGATAAGATATAACTGATTAGAATGTATAGTTAAAGTTAATACCTGCTAACCACGCTGAACCTTCTGATTTAAAGTTGTATACAGGTGAAGCGATAGGAAGTTTGTCACTTTCGATCAGTTTTTCACTGATATTGACTTTTTTACCGTACATATAAGCTAATCCAAGATCTACAGAGGCATTTGGTGTAAATGCATAGGTGGTTCCTGCAGTTAACCAATAACGATCTTGATCTGGGATGGAAATTGAACGGTATTTAGATGGTACCGGACTTTCATCGTAAGCAATACCCGTACGGAATGTCCAATTATCATCATAGAAATAGGTCGTACCGACAGCTAAACGCCATGCATCTTTAAAGTTTTCTGGTTTGTGGAACAGGACTTCACCATCACTTTTTCTATAAGCTGTTAAATCTTTGAAGGTGCTCCAGCCAGTATAGGCAACGCTATAGTGCAGCGCCCATTTAGGGTCAACTTTATGGTAGCCAGAGAACTCCCAGATATCAGGTAAATTTAAGTCTAAAGTTCCTTTCTCTGTTGCTCCACCAGTGCCGTTGAGTAGGCCTTTTGGTAGATCGTTAGAGAACTTACCATTTTCAAATTTTACTTTTACTTTTGAGCGGTAGGTAAAACTTAAACGGTTATCTTGGTTGATTTCATATAGTAAGCCAGCATTCCAGCCATAGCCCCAGTCATCACCTTTAAGCTTTGCCATAGTTGTACTTGCTGGGAAGGGGGGAAGTGCTCCGTGACTGATAATTGGCGCTAATGCACCTAAGTCACCAGCATGGCGAGTGATTTCAGCGTCAGCATAAACGGCATTCGCACCTACACCAAAACTAAAATTATCGTTAATACGATAAGCGCCACTTAAATTCAAGTTAACAGTTTTTAAATCCGTTTTTCCACCGATAGGGCCTGCTGCATAATTTTTATTAAAATCGGTAGCTAAACCAAAGTTAGTGGTCATTGAGGTACCGACAGCCCACTTATCATTAATTGGGAAGATAAAGTGTGCGTTAGGGACTAGCGCACTTGGGGCGATATCGTTGGCTGTAGTATTGCTATTAAGTGGTGAGCCACCTTTACCTTTAATATCAACACTTGGGTTAATGTGAACTGCACCAACAGAAATAGTTGGTCGATCAAATAACATCATTGCAGCTGGATTGCGGCTGCCTTCACTTGCGTTGTCGCCGACGGCTCCTGCGCCTGAAAATGCACGTCCTAGGGCTGAGGTTGAATATTCATTCAGCAAAAAACCAGCTGCACTTGCATTGGAAGAAATAACAGCCACTGCGATTGCTAAAGCTGATCGAGCAAATAGGTTTTTCTGGTTCATGACCAAAACCCTCTTGTATGTTTTATTTAAATAAGCGACTTCTATCGCAAGAAGCGCTGAATTGTAGGGTCGCTTGCCTCTACGACAAATCAGACCAGTTCAATGAGTATAGGCCTGACCACTGGGGATGTTGCAAGGTTGTTTTGTTTTTGTGCGATTTTTCTTTTCGAAAATGCGATGTAATTAACAAAATGGCAACATTCGTGTGAGCTTAACGAGTAATAAGTGCTCATATAAGGAGCTAGATCAAACTTATATTGAATTATTAGCAACTAAATTTGATATCACTAGTGTTTGGCACTTTTTCAGCGTTATGATACTTACTTAACAGTTTGTTCATTGGGAGAATAAAATGACTGATGCGATTAAACGTTGTAGCGCGGATGAAACAGCTGCGTGCTGCTGTGTAGATGTGGGTACAGTTCTGGAAAATAAAGATTGCACCGCATCGTATCAGCATGTTTTTGCGACTCAGCAAGAAGCTGAAGCGATGCTGAAAACACTCACAGAAAAAGCCAAATCTGTTGAGTCAGAACCGTGTGAAATTGCTCACTCAATCAACCCCGTTGCGGGTGGTGTAGAGTTATCGGCTCACTTTACATTTAGCTGTGAAGCAGAAAGTCTGATTTTCCAATTAGGCTTACGTTAATCAAACGTTTGAATTCCTTTTTGAAGCCCATTAACTCTATTATTTCGCGGATGCGTCATTTTTAGAAGTGAATGGGTTTTTTATTACTCAAAACTTACCTAATTTCCCCTCTTTATTGCCAATTAATTGTAACTTGTGTGTGAGCTCGCATTTTTTATCGACGCTGATTGATAAATGTGAAGAATATGTTAACAATCGATACAGGTCAGACCTCTTAATTTAATCACAACAATTCTACTTATTTTTCTTTTAGCAGGAGCGACCATGAATCAACTCTCCCACCATGGCGATAATAAGCATGCCACAAAAGAAAGGATTGCTATCGTTAGTGGATTACGTTTGCCTTTTGCTAAGCAATCTACCGCTTATCTCAATATTCCAGCCGTGGATTTAGGCAAAACCGTCGTTGCAGAACTATTACATCGTAGTGATATTGACCCGTCGATTATTGAGCAATTGGTTTTTGGACAAGTGGTTCAAATGCCTGAAGCACCTAATATTGCGAGAGAAATTGTGTTGGGTACGGGTATGAGCGTATCGACGGATGCTTACAGTGTTTCTCGCGCCTGTGCGACCAGCTTTCAAGCGATTGTGAATGTCGCGCAAAGCATGATGGTGGGGGATATTTCCGTGGGTGTCGCGGGTGGCGCAGATTCATCCTCTGTGCTGCCTATCGGCGTATCAAAAAAGCTCGCAGCCACACTATTGGCGCTAAGCAAAGCCAAATCATTTGGGCAAAAATTATCGCTTATCAGTAAATTACGCCTGAAAGATTTAGCGCCAGTTGCACCTGGTGTCGCGGAATACTCCACTGGATTACGCATGGGAGACACCGCCGAACAGATGGCGAAAAGTTACCATATTAGCCGTGAGCAACAAGATGAATTAGCCCATCGTTCTCATTTGCTGGCTGCCAAAGCTTGGAAAAGCGGGGTGTTAGAGCAAGAAGTGATGACCGCATATATGCCACCTTACAAGCAGGCATTCTCGCAGGATAATAACGTGCGTGAAAATTCCGTGCTCGCTTCTTATGCGAAACTCAGACCTGCCTTTGATAGAAAACACGGTAGCGTTACCGCAGCCAACAGCACGCCATTAACGGATGGGGCGGCTGCTGTGTTGATGATGACCGAATCTCGAGCAAAAGCATTAGGTTATACCCCGTTAGGGTACATCAAAAGTTATGCTTTCTCGGCAATTGATGTGTGGGAAGATATGCTACTGGGACCATCCTATGCCACACCGATTGCCTTACAAAGAGCAGGGCTTACTCTGCAAGATTTGACTTTAATTGATATGCACGAAGCGTTCGCAGCTCAAACTCTCTCCAATATTCAAATGTTTGCCTGTCAAAAATTTGCCCAGGAAAAGCTTGGCTTGTCGAAGGCGATTGGGGAAATTGATATGGACAAATTTAATGTGCTGGGCGGTTCTATTGCTTATGGTCATCCTTTTGCCGCGACAGGGGCGAGAATGGTGACTCAAACATTGAATGAGCTACGTAGACGTGGTGGCGGGTTTGGGCTAACTACCGCTTGTGCGGCGGGTGGGCTTGGTGTGGCAATGATTTTGGAGGCGGAATAATGACGCAACATTCAGCAGTCATCACAGAACCTGCATTCACGTTAAAGGTAGTCAATGGCAATGTTGGGGTGATTTATATTGATGTTCCTAATGAAAAAGTGAACACCCTAAAGGCGGAGTTTGCGCAGCAATTTCATGCCATTTTACAACAAGCACAATCGACATCTGGTCTGAAAGGATTGGTGATCACCTCCGGTAAAAAAGACAGTTTTATCGCAGGAGCAGATATTAGCATGATAGCTAACTGCACCAGTAAAGAGCAGGCGAGTGAGCTATCTAAGCAGGGGCACACTCTGTTCGATAAGATTGAAAATTATCCGCTGCCGATTATTGCAGCTATCCACGGCGCATGCCTAGGTGGTGGCTTGGAGTTAGCGCTCGCTTGCCATGCGCGCATTTGTTCTGATGACGATAAAACCAAACTGGGTTTACCTGAAGTGCAGTTAGGGTTACTGCCAGGATCCGGCGGCACTCAGCGTTTACCGCGTTTAATTGGGATCCCAAATGCCTTAGACATGATGCTGACAGGACGCCAATTAAAAGGTAAACAAGCGTTAAAAATGCGATTAATCGATGACGTAGTTCCGGTTTCGATTCTACTGGACACGGCGGTTGAGCTGGCGCAGAAAGGGGGCGTAAAACGTAAGCCTCTCCCTTGGCAACAGCGTTTACTCAGTAGCAAGTTATTGCGTAATAAAGTTTTCTCCAGCGCGAAAGAGAAAACATTAAGTAAAACCCAAGGACACTATCCGGCACCAGAAAAGATTATTCAGGTGGTGAAAGCGGGTATGAATAGCGGGCTAAAAACAGGATTCGCCGAAGAAGCCAAAGCGTTTGGTGAACTGGCGATGACACCAGAATCTGCCGCATTACGTAGTTTATTTTTTGCCTCTACCGCATTGAAAAATGAAACTGGGGCGGACGCTAAACCAAAAACTATCAAACAAGTGGGTGTGCTTGGTGGTGGCTTGATGGGCGGCGGGATCGCTTATGTGAGTGCGGTATTGGGTAAATATCCGGTACGCATTAAAGATATTTCGGACAAGGGTATCGCTCAAGCTCTGCGTTATAGCTGGGATCTGCTTTCTCAGCGAGTGAGTAAAAGGCGCTTACCGCCTCGGGAGCGGGATGCGATTATGGCTAGAATCTCGGGAACATTGACCTATCAAGGATTAGAGTCAGCAGACATTGTAGTGGAGGCTGTGTTTGAAGATCTGGCACTGAAACGTAAAATGGTGCAAGAAACCGCAAAAATGTCAGATGGCAAAGCGATTTTTGCCTCAAATACCTCTTCGTTACCTATCCATCGTATTGCGGAAGGTAGCCCTCATCCAGAGAAAGTGATTGGGCTGCACTATTTTAGTCCTGTGGATAAAATGCCGCTGGTGGAAGTGATCCCTCATCAGCAAACGGATGCCACTACTATCGCAACCACGGTTGCCTTTGCTAAGCGCCAAGGTAAAACAGCCATCGTCGTTGGTGATGATGCGGGCTTCTATGTGAACCGTATTCTGGCACCTTATTTGTGTGAAGCGGCTCAATGTCTTGTGGAAGGCGAGGCGATTGACCATATTGATAAGGCATTAGTGAAATTTGGTTTCCCTGTTGGACCTTTCCATCTACTTGATGAAGTGGGTATTGATGTTGGAACCAAAATTTTACCGATTCTCGTTGAACGTTTTGGCAACCGCTTTAAAGCCCCTGACGCTCTCGACAAAGTGGTCAACGATGACCGTAAAGGGAAGAAAAACGGTCGTGGTTTTTATGTTTACGGGCAGCCAAAAAGTAAGCTGGCTTTCTGGAAAAAATCCACAAAACGTCAAGTTGACCAGGGTATTTATTCACTGATTAACATTCACCACTCAACGTCAACGAACCAAACGGATATTGCTCAACGCTGCGTTATGTTAATGCTCAATGAGGCTGCACGTTGTTTAGATGAGAAGATTATCCGTAGCGCGCGAGATGGGGATATTGGTGCGGTATTTGGAATTGGTTTCCCGCCATTCTTTGGGGGGCCTTTCCGTTATATGGATAGCCTTGGCCTCAGTAAAACCGTGGAAACGTTGCAACACTTAGCGGAAAAACATGGTGATAAGTTTGTGCCATGCGACTTATTGATTGAAATGGCACAGTCTAATCGCACGTTTTATCCGGTGAATGATCATGAAAAAAATGCATCTTCAGCGGAAGAAAATAGTGATATTTAATAAGCGATAATCGCTGTCTAATCAACCTGATGCCACAGTTAAACGCTGTGGTTATCAGGTTTTTTTATGGCTGAATGACAAAAAAATGTCAGTAAAAAACAATGTAAATCATTTTATTTGCAACGGGTTTGTTGCAGAATCTCTCCTCACCCCAACTGATGGTTATCTTTAACAATAATTATCTTAACAAAAAGACCCGTATTCTCCTGTGGGACTGCGGCACAGATGGTGGATTATGCAAGTTTATATTATGCGTCACGGTGATGCTGCAATTCAGGCGGCGAGTGATTCAGCGAGACCATTAACCCAAAAGGGAAAAGATGATTCGGTACTGATGGCGAAATGGCTAAAAGCCCGCCAACCTCAAATTGATACCGTATTAGTGAGCCCCTATTTGCGCGCGGAACAGACATTACAAGTGATGCGTGAGGAATTATCGTTGCCAGCGCAAGCGCAAATCATGGAAGGGCTAACCCCCGGAGGAAATGCGGATTGGGTTGCCTCTCAAATTCGAGATTATGCATTTAGTGGTGCCAAGGCAGTTTTGGTGGTTTCGCACCTGCCACTGGTCGGCTATTTGGTCTCGGAGTTATGTCCCCACGAAGCACCGCCAATGTTTACAACATCGACGATTGCATGCGTTGAGGTGGATACTGAGCAGATGAAGTGTCACTTAGAATGGATGCTCAGCCCATCGCAGATTTCGTTGACCCAATCTTAAGTTTGAGCATCCTAGGGGATGAAAACTAAACGAAGTGAGTGCTTAACGGCGAGCACTCTCAGTCGTTTCAATTAATAATAGCAGCGAAGCATTGCCACCCCACTCTTTAGGGGCTTGGTGAAAAGCGACAATATCAGGATGTTGGGCAAGCCATAGAGGTGTTTGCTGCTTCAAAATATGCTTACCGTGTCCATGCATAATGCAGGCACAATGGACATTTTCCCGCTTACAGGCTGCAATTAACGCGCCAATTTCTTGTTTCGCTTCCATTTGGGTTAACCCATGGAGATCCAGAAATAACTCCGGCACATAGTCTCCACGACGTAATTTTTTCAGCTCATACGGGTTGGCATCCGGTCTTAAATAACGAGTAGGACCTTCATTATCTAGCTGTGGTTGAAATTCATCAGAAAAATAAAATGAAGCATCCACTTGTTCTTGCTGAACTTTTTTACTGGATGGTTGAGTGACTTTCGCACGAATAGGGGCATGCACTATTTGGTCTTGGTGAATTTTCTTAGCACCTTGAATAGCGTCTTTAAAGAGATTGATGTCGCCGTCTTCTAAGGCGAATTTATTTTTAGTCATTGTTTATAAATCAATTGTTAATAAATGATGCTTTCTTGGATGGGCAAAACAGAACCCACAAAACGGAGCGTAGTGTAACCCATTTTTCCCATGAACAGTTATCATAGAATATTTTTAGCGCTACGTAACAAATTTATAACTTTTACGAGAGTAAACATTGACAACAGACCGATAAGTAGTCTAATTGTATATACATATCTATACGTTTATATCTGTACCTTTCATATGTGAAGCCGAATCGGGTTTCTGTTGCCATGGGATGATTTATGTTATTTAAAGCACACGCAAATGATGTGATCTGGCGTAACGGGCGGATCGCCACAATGAATAGTGAACTTGGAACGGCATATGGGTTATTGGAAAATCACGATTTAATCATTCGTGGTGAGCAGATCATTGCCATTCACCCAAGCGACAAAGTTGATGCCAACGGCTGCCACATCATTGATGTTGAAGGTCGCTTAATCACGCCGGGACTAATTGATTGCCATACCCACTTAGTGTTTGGTGGTAACCGAGCCGCAGAGTGGGAACAACGTATGAATGGCGTCTCCTATGAAACAATTAGCGCACAAGGTGGCGGAATCAATTCTACCGTTCGCTCCACACGAGCTATGAGTGAAGATGGGTTATATGAGGTGTCGAAACCGCGTTTAGAAGCGTTGATCGGTGAAGGCGTCACTACTGTTGAAATGAAATCGGGTTATGGGTTAGATCTTGTCAATGAAGAGAAACAACTGTCAGTGGCAAAACGATTATTTGCAGCTTATCCGATCGACGTGAGCTCGACATTACTTTCCGCGCATACAGTTCCGCCAGAATATAAAGGTAAAGCTGACGATTATATTGACCTTATTTGCGATGAAATTATGCCGCAGCTATGGAAAAAAGGGCTATTTGATGCCGTGGACGTGTTCTGTGAAAGTGTTGGCTTTTCTCTTAAACAAAGCGAGAAGTTATTCTTAGCAGCGAAAAAACTAGGAATTCCAGTAAAAGGACATGTCGAGCAACTCTCTAATTTAGGGGGAAGTGAGCTGGTGGCAGAATTTAACGGGCTATCAGTCGACCATATTGAATACTTAGATCTCCAAGGTATTCAAGCCCTCAAACGCAGTGGAACCGTGGCAGTATTATTACCTGGTGCGTTCTATTTTTTACGCGAAACCAAACTACCGCCGATTGAACTATTACGCGAAAACCAAGTACCTATGGCCATCTCCACGGACTTTAATCCAGGCACCAGCCCATTTGCCTCACTGCGTATGGTGATGAATATGGCGGCGGTATTATTTAGATTAACCCCTGAAGAAATTTGGGCAGGAGTGACACGCCATGCAGCAAAAGCATTAGGGCGAGAACATAGCCTTGGGCAATTACGCGTCGGCTATCAAGCTAACTTTGTGGTATGGGATGCCAAGGATCCGGTAGAAATGATTTATGAACAGGGCAGCAATCCATTAAATCAGCGTGTTTATCAAGGAAAAGTCACCCATAAAAATTAATGGTTTATTTTAGTTAAAATAGAAAAAGCGTTTCTGTTTTTCAGGTTATAATATTATTTGCTCATAAAATTCTGATGTATTCATAAAGTTCTGATTGCTGCCTAGGAATATCACCTCCACTATAGGCAGTAATTATTTTGATTGATTTTCAATGTTGACGACTCACACACATTACTTATTTGGAAATAAACGTGACAGCCGAAAAAAAACCGAAGCTGAAAACTCCTGTTCCATTGTATT
The DNA here is from genome assembly GCF_009706505.1 of Providencia sp. wls1922. Taxonomy (NCBI): domain Bacteria; kingdom Pseudomonadati; phylum Pseudomonadota; class Gammaproteobacteria; order Enterobacterales; family Morganellaceae; genus Providencia; species Providencia sp. wls1922. The sequence goes on from NZ_WLUG01000112.1 coordinate 27,001, forward strand.
TGCAAGTTAAGCAGTCAATTATTGAAAAAATACAAGCAGGAGAGTGGCAAGCCAACGACCGTGTGCCTTCAGAAGCCGAGTTAGTTGTGCAGTTTGATTGTAGCCGAATGACGGCAAACCGAGCCTTACGGGAGCTTACCGCTGAAGGGTTATTGGTGCGTCTTCAAGGGGTTGGCACCTTTGTTGCCGAACCTAAAGGGCAATCCGCTTTGTTTGAAATCCACAGCATTGAAGATGAGATCCTCGCCAGAAATCATCAATACAGCTGCAAAATTAACAAGTTAGAGAAAGTCAGTGCATCAGTCACACTGGCAAAAGAGTTAAATATTTCCCCAGAAACGCCGGTTTATCATTCCGTGATTGTCCATTTGGAGAATGATATTCCTGTGCAAATTGAAGATCGTTTTGTGAATGCGCTGGCAGCACTGGATTATCTGGAACAAGACTTTCTGACCATCACTCCCCACGATTATTTATCCCGTGTTGCGCCGTTGACTCAGGGTGAGCATATTGTTGAAGCGGTAGAGGCGGATGACCGCAGTGCTCGGCTTTTGCAAGTGCATGTGGGCGCATCCTGCCTGCAAATTACCCGCCGAACATGGTCACAAAGCCATATCGTGACCAGTACGAAGTTATTGTTTCCCGGTCATCGATATAAACTGAAAGGCAGTTTTTCTTCCTAGTGGTATGAAATAAGACCATTCCGTCGGCATGAGCGCAGCCATTATGGCTGTGCTGACCCCTATCATCCCTAAGATAAATGTAAAATAACTGTGAACTAAATGTGATCTGGTAGGCAGATTTAGAATAAAAAAACATCAGTAAAATCAAAGGGTGTTTTTTTATTTCATTGTTTTTAATGAATAATATTTTTCGTTAGAGTCTGTTTTAGTCATCACAATTGTTAAAAAATAAATTGATCGTACATGTATATACAACTATATCTATAAGGAGACGCAATAAGTCAAACACGCATCTAAGTGAGGGTATATTCGTGACAAAGTTAAATAACAAATATCGTAATATTGAAATTCGAGCACCTCGTGGAACGACCTTAACAGCTAAAAGTTGGCTGACAGAAGCGCCACTGCGCATGTTGATGAACAACCTCGATCCTGACGTGGCAGAAAATCCCCATGAGCTTGTGGTTTATGGTGGGATTGGCCGTGCAGCCCGTAACTGGCAATGCTATGACCAAATTATTGAATCCCTGAAACAGCTAGATAGCGACGAAACCCTGCTGGTGCAATCAGGGAAACCTGTCGGTGTATTCAAAACCCACGAAAATGCCCCCCGTGTATTAATCGCTAACTCTAACCTTGTACCGCATTGGGCGAATTGGGAGCATTTCAACGAGTTGGATGCAAAAGGCTTAGCCATGTATGGTCAAATGACCGCTGGAAGCTGGATTTATATTGGTAGCCAAGGGATTGTGCAAGGTACCTATGAAACCTTCGTTGAAGCGGGGCGCCAACATTACAATGGCGATCTTACAGGGCGTTGGGTATTAACCGCCGGTCTAGGTGGAATGGGGGGGGCACAGCCATTAGCGGCAACATTAGCAGGAGCTTGCTCATTAAATATTGAGTGCCAGCAAAGCCGTATCGATTTCCGTTTAAGAACCCGTTATGTGGATGAACAAGCCACTGATCTGGATGACGCATTAGCGCGCATCAAAAAGTACACATCAGAAGGCAAAGCTGTTTCTATCGCACTGTGTGCTAACGCGGCTGAAGTTTTACCTGAAATGGTTCGTCGTGGCATTAAGCCAGACATGGTTACCGACCAAACCAGTGCTCATGACCCGCTCAATGGCTATCTGCCGATTGGTATGAGCTGGGATGAGTATCGCGAAAAGAGCGTGAAAGACCCACAAGGTACTGCGTTGGCGGCGAAAAAATCCATGGCGGAACATGTGAAAGCGATGTTGGCTTTCCAAGCCCAAGGTATTCCAACATTCGATTACGGTAACAATATTCGTCAAATGGCGTTGGAAATGGGTGTTGAACATGCATTTGATTTCCCTGGATTTGTTCCAGCCTATATTCGCCCACTATTTTGCCGCGGTGTTGGTCCATTCCGTTGGGTGGCGTTATCAGGGGATCCTGAAGATATCTATAAAACAGATGCTAAAGTGAAAGAATTACTGCCAGATGATAAACATCTGCATCGTTGGCTGGACATGGCGCGTGAGCGTATTAGTTTCCAAGGCTTACCAGCACGTATTTGCTGGGTTGGTTTGGGGGATCGTGCCAAGTTAGGTTTAGCGTTCAATGAAATGGTCAGAAGTGGCGAGATCTCTGCACCGATTGTTATTGGTCGTGACCATTTAGATTCAGGCTCGGTAGCGAGTCCAAACCGTGAAACTGAAGCGATGAAAGATGGCTCGGATGCGGTGTCGGATTGGCCGTTACTGAACGCGCTATTAAATACGGCGAGCGGCGCGACATGGGTGTCATTACACCATGGTGGCGGTGTTGGAATGGGCTTCTCTCAACATTCTGGCGTAGTGATTGTCTGCGATGGTACAGATGCAGCGGCGGAGCGTATTGCTCGCGTACTGCACAATGACCCAGCGACAGGGGTGATGCGCCACGCGGATGCGGGCTATGACATCGCTATCGAATGCGCTAAAGAGAAAAACTTAAACCTACCTATGCTAAAAACACGTTAAGGAGTGCCATTGATGACTAAATTAACTATCCATCCAGGGAAAATGACACTCGACGAATTACGCGTTGTTTTCCAAAAACCAGTGACTGTTGCGTTAGATAAACATGCCCACAGCGTCATTGCCAAAAGCGTTGCGACCGTAAATCAAATTATTGCGGAAGATAAAACCGCGTATGGCATCAATACTGGGTTTGGTTTACTTGCTAACACCCGTATTGCCAGCAAAGATTTGCAATCTTTACAGCGCTCTATTGTGATGTCTCATGCGGCTGGCGTTGGTGAACCACTGGACGATGATCTGGTTCGCTTGATTATGGTATTAAAGATAAACAGCCTTGCGCGTGGTTTCTCAGGCATTCGCTTAGAGGTGATTGAAGCGCTGATTGCACTGGTTAACGCACAAGTCTACCCGTATATTCCTGCAAAAGGGTCAGTGGGCGCATCGGGTGATTTAGCGCCGCTAGCACATATGAGCTTAATTCTGATTGGCGAAGGGCAGGCGCGCTTTGAAGGTCAATGGCTACCTGCGAAAAAAGCGTTAGAAAAAGCGGGCTTGAAACCATTAACTCTGGAAGCTAAAGAAGGTTTGGCACTCCTGAACGGCACTCAAACCTCAACCGCGTTTGCGTTAAAAGGCTTGTTTGCGGCGGAAAATCTGCTGTTATCCGGCATTGTGTGTGGGGCGTTAAGCGTAGAAGCGACATTAGGCTCTCGCAAGCCATTTGATGCGCGAGTCCAAGAAGTTCGTGGTCAAAAAGGTCAAATCGATGTGGCTGCGCTGTTCCGCGATGTGTTATCGCCAACCAGCGAACTGTCCCAATCTCACGCAAATTGTTCTAAAGTCCAAGACCCGTATTCATTACGCTGTCAGCCTCAAGTGATGGGCGCGTGTTTAACGCAAATCCGTCAAGCGGCAGAAGTTATTTTAATTGAATCTAATGCGGTATCCGATAACCCGCTGGTGTTTACCGATAATGGCGACATTATTTCTGGTGGTAACTTCCATGCGGAGCCAGTTGCTATGGCGTCGGACAATATCGCGCTGGCATTAGCCGAAATAGGTGCATTATCAGAGCGACGCATTGCGATGTTGATGGACACGCACATGTCCCAATTACCGCCATTCTTAGTTAACAATGGTGGTGTGAACTCCGGCTTTATGATTGCACAGGTGACGGCAGCAGCATTAGCCAGTGAAAACAAAGCATTAGCGCATCCATCTAGCGTGGATAGTTTACCAACATCTGCTAACCAAGAAGACCACGTTTCCATGGCACCAGCAGCAGGTCGCCGTTTATGGGAAATGGCGAAAAACGTGACAGGCATTTTAGCCATTGAATGGTTATCTGCGTGTCAGGGAATGGATTTCCGCGACGGTTTGAAATCGAGCGAAAAACTGGAAAAAGCCCGTAAAACCCTGCGTGATAAAGTCGCGTATTACGATAAAGACCGTTATTTCGCACCGGATATCGAGGCGGCTATCTCGCTTATTGATCAACATAAACTTGCCACGTTGTTTGCAGCAAACTCGGTTTTTCATTCATAAAAACTTGTCGTTCATATACCGATAGTTCCTATAAGTAAGTGTTTTAGAAGCAGCCGACTATGTATCGGCTGCGAATTCTCTTCGAAACGACTGATAAAAATACGAAGGACACAACATGCAAAGCACATCACAACTTGCGCGTGGGCTTTCTGCGCGCCACATCCGATTTATGGCCCTCGGTTCAGCAATAGGAACGGGGTTATTTTATGGTTCAGCCAAAGCCATTGAAACTGCCGGTCCGGCCGTTTTACTGGCTTATATTATTGGGGGCGCCGCTGTTTTTATGGTGATGCGTGCTCTTGGTGAAATGGCGGTTCGTAGCCCATTGGCAGGATCATTCTCCCAATATGCTAGCCACTATTTAGGTCCGCGAGCGGGCTTTTTCACAGGTTGGACGTATGTTTTTGAAATGCTCATTGTCTGCTTGGCTGACGTGACGGCATTTGGGGTCTATATGAAATTATGGTTCCCTGATGTGGCTCAGTGGATTTGGGTGCTCAGCATTATCTGTTTTATCGGTGCCATTAACCTGTGCCACGTCAAAACATTCGGCGAAATGGAATTTTGGTTGTCGATAGTGAAAGTGGGGGCGATTGTCGCGATGATCGTCGGTGGCGCTGCCATTATGATGTTTGGCTTCGGTCAAGCCTCTGAACATGCGGTTGGGGTATCAAACCTATTTGACCATGGTGGGTTTATGCCAAATGGCATAGGCGGGGTCATCGCCTCATTTGCCGTGGTCATGTTCGCCTTTGGGGGAATTGAAGTCATCGGGATCACGGCGAGCGAAGCCAAAAACCCAGAAGTGACTATTCCTAAAGCCATTAATGCGGTGCCTGTACGTATCTTACTGTTCTACGTATTAACGTTGTTTGTACTGATGTGCATCTACCCATGGAATCAAATTGGCCAAAATGGCAGCCCGTTTGTGCAGATTTTTGATAGTTTAGGCATTTCAGCTGCGGCGAATATCTTGAACGTGGTGGTGATCACCGCCGCCATCTCGGCAATTAATAGTGATATTTTTGGTGCCGGTCGCATGATGTACGGCATGGCTCATGAAGGGCAGGCGCCTAAATCATTCACTAAGTTAACCAAAAATGGGGTGCCATGGATGACGGTGTTAGTCATGGTGCTGGTACTGTTTATTGGTGTGGTACTGAACTATCTGATCCCTGAAGATGTGTTCTTAGTGATCGCTTCGATTGCCACGTTTGCCACGATTTGGGTCTGGTTCATGATTTTACTGGCACAATTTGCGATGCGCCGTAAGATGACGCCAGAGCAAGTTCAGCAATTGAAATTCCCAGTACCGATGTGGCCAGTTGCGCCTATCCTTGCAATTGCCTTTATGGTGTTTATTTTCGGTGTATTAGGTTATTTCGAAAGTACTCGAATTGCGCTGTATGTGGGGATCGGTTGGTTGTTGTTACTCACTATTGCTTACGCGGTATGGGTGAAAAAACCGGAAGAAACCGAGAAAGAAGTCGAAGAATTAGCGTAACGTTTTTAATATCATGATAAACACTGCGCCCTTGATGAAAATCCGGGGCGCGGTTATTTTTAGCGCCAAAATGCGCAAACAAGTGCTTATCTGCGTATTTTCTTACATTAATCTGCTGATTTGTCTTTCACTTCGTGGCAAACTTTAGCCATTCAAATTTTTCCTTTTAATCCACAGGCAGGAGAATCCCTTCTTGGAAAAGATCTTCGTTGATGAAGCCGTCGCAGAACTTCATACCATTCAAGACATTTTACGTTGGACCATGAGCCGCTTTAATGCTGCCAATATCTATTATGGTCACGGCACCGATAACCCATGGGATGAAGCTTTACAGTTAGTTTTGCCAAGCCTGTATTTACCGCTGGATTTACCGGATGAGCTACTAACTTCGCGCCTGACTCCAACGGAGCGTCACCGCATTATTGAGCGCGTATTACGCCGTATCAATGACCGTATTCCAGTTGCCTATCTGACTAACAGTTCGTGGTTCTGTGGACATGAATTCTATGTGGATGAGCGAGTGCTGATCCCGCGTTCGCCAATTGGTGAGCTGATTAACAACCATTTTGTGGGTTTATTATCTGATGAACCACAAACCATCCTTGACCTGTGTACGGGAAGTGGCTGCATTGCGATTGCCTGCGCCCATGAATTCCCTGAAGCTGAAGTGGATGCCGTGGATATCTCTACGGATGTCTTGGCTGTGACTGAGCAAAACATTGCGAATCATGGTTTAGAGCACCGTGTGATCCCAATTCGTTCTGATTTATTCAGAGATATGCCAGACGTTAAATATGACCTGATTGTCACCAATCCGCCGTATGTGGATGCCGAAGATATGGACGATCTGCCACAAGAGTTCCGTGTCGAGCCTGAGCTGGCGTTGGCGGCTGGTAGCGATGGTCTGAAACTGGTTCGCCGCATTCTCGCTAACGCTCCGCGCTTCTTAACTGAAGAGGGGATTTTGGTGTGCGAAGTGGGTAACAGCATGGTGCATCTGATTGACCAATATCCAGATATTCCATTTATCTGGTTAGATTTCGAATTTGGTGGTGACGGCGTGTTTATGTTAACCCGTGAACAGTTGGTGGAACATCACGAGCACTTTGCTCTTTATATTGATTAATATATTAATTAATAAAGAGTTGCGTTACTCGGCATAATCAAATAAAACATAATAGTTACGCATAACATCATATTTCTTAACAAGTATAAGAATCGCAAGCAAATAGGAAACAGGGAATGGCTGGAAATTCAATTGGGCAACTGTTTCGTGTGACCACTTTTGGAGAGTCACACGGGCTAGCATTAGGCTGCATCGTTGACGGTGTTCCGCCGGGATTAGCGCTGACAGAAGCAGATTTACAAATAGATTTAGACCGCCGTCGTCCAGGCACATCGCGCTATACCACTGCGCGCCGTGAACCTGACCAAGTGAAAATCCTATCGGGGGTTTTTAACGGTGTGACGACAGGCACCAGTATCGGTTTATTAATTGAAAATACCGATCAACGTTCCCAAGATTATGGTGCGATTAAAGACGTGTTCCGTCCAGGGCACGCCGATTACACATATGAACAGAAATATGGTCTGCGCGATTATCGCGGTGGCGGTCGTTCATCCGCCCGTGAAACCGCGATGCGTGTTGCTGCGGGGGCGATTGCCAAGAAATACTTGCAAGAAAAATTTGGCATTCAAATTCGTGCATGTCTGACCCAAATGGGCAGCGTAGAGTGTGAAATTAAAGATTGGTCGATTGTCGAAGAAAACCCATTCTTCTGCCCTGATCCAAGCAAATTGGATACCCTTGATGAGCTGTTACGTGGCTTGAAAAAAGAGGGTGATTCCATTGGTGCGAAAGTCACCGTTGTGGCTGAGAACGTTCCCGCGGGTTTAGGCGAGCCAGTTTTTGACCGCTTAGATGCTGATATCGCTCATGCACTGATGAGCATTAATGCAGTAAAAGGCGTAGAAATTGGCGATGGTTTTGGAGTGGTGAGCTTAAAAGGCAGTGAAAACCGCGATGAAATCACCCGCCATGGTTTTACATCTAACCATGCTGGTGGAATTTTAGGGGGCATTAGCAGCAGCCAGCCGATTATTGCCCATATCGCGATGAAACCGACCTCTAGCATTACTGTTTCAGGAAAAACCTTGAACCGTGATGGTGAAGAAGTTGAGATGATCACCAAAGGTCGCCATGACCCTTGTGTAGGCATTCGCGCGGTGCCTATCGCGGAAGCCATGATGGCGATAGTGCTGATGGATCACTTTTTGCGTCACCGTGGGCAATGTGCGGATGTTGTGCCAGCAATGGCGCCATTCGAATAAGTCATTGACGTTTTTCAGTGGATATTCTTGCTTGGCAAGGGTATCCACTGTGAGTTAAAGGTTAGGATGAAACCTCGATTATAATCCATCCGGGCTGTGATATTGCTTAACTTTCAATAAGATAACCAATAAATAACAAATCTGCATTGTGATAGTTTACTTATCTGGAATGTGAAATGGATTGGCTTACCGCCGTTGCGCCTGAAGTTTACGCTCTGCTGTTTTTTGTCGCTCTACTTGCTGGTTTTCTTGACTCTATCGCTGGGGGAGGTGGTTTACTGACGATTCCTGCGCTGCTTTCTGTGGGGATCACCCCTGTCGAAACCTTGGCGACCAATAAATTACAAGCCATTGGCGGTTCATTCTCTGCCACACTCTATTTTGCAAGACGTAAAGCCATTAATTTGCGAGAGCAAATTTTCCCGGTGGTCATGACCATAATAGGGGCAATGCTCGGGGCAATTTTAATTCAATCCATCGATACCGCATTTTTGAAACAGCTGTTGCCAGTAATGGTCATCTGTGTCGGTCTCTATTTCTTACTCACACCCTCTTTGGGTGTGCAAGATAGACCTCAGCGCGTCAGCATGCCAATCTTTGGGGTTGCTGCGGGGATGAGTATCGGCTTTTATGATGGGGCATTTGGTCCAGGAACTGGCTCATTTTTAGCGCTCGCTTATGTCCTACTATTAGGGTATAACCTCGCCAAAGCTACCGCCCATGCTAAATTGTTAAATTTCGCCTCCAATTTCGGATCTTTGATCTTTTTTATTATCGGAGGTCATGTTCTTTGGGTGCTCGGTTTTGTTATGCTTGCCGGCCAAATGGTTGGTGCGAGACTTGGCGCTCGCTTAGTGTTAACCAAAGGACAAAAACTTATCAGGCCGATGATCGTCGTGATTTCACTCTTAATGAGTATTAAGCTGTTAAATGACAGCCACGGTGACGATATTAAAGCTTGGTTTCTCACATTATTTTAAGATGATTTAAGCGTTCCATGACCCAACATCATTATCAGCAACTTATTGATATTTTCGAACAGTGTTTCGGCGAAGAGTACAATACCAAATTGGTAAAAGGGGACGACGAGCCTGTCTATTTACCTACCGATGACACCACACCATACAACCAAATTGTGTTTGCACATGGCTTTTTTACCAGTGCACTCCATGAAATTTCTCACTGGTGCATTGCGGGGGAAAAACGCCGCCAGCAAGTGGATTACGGTTATTGGTACTGCCCAGATGGTCGCGATGAAAAAACTCAGTGTGACTTTGAAGTGGTCGAAATCAAACCTCAAGCATTGGATTGGTTTTTCTGTGTGGCAACAGGTATCCCATTTAATGTGAGTTGTGACAACTTGGAAGGGGATTTTGAACCTGACCGTATTGCCTTTATGCGCAAAGTGCATGGTCAAGTGATGGAGTACCTCGAAAAAGGTATTCCAGAGAGACCACTGCGCTTTATTAATGCGTTACAATCGTTTTACAATACACCCCCACTTTGCGCGGAACTGTTTCCTTATCCGGAAGATATTTTCGCCTAATAGAATCACTCACTACAGTAAGGATTAAGCATGCTTGCGGATTTTGAAACACGCATACTGACAAAAATTGATGATATGGTTGAACACGCCAGCGATGATGAGCTGTTTGCTGGTGGCTATCTGCGTGGTCACTTAACCCTTGCTGTAGCAGAGCTGGAAGAAGAGAACGAAACCAGTGTTGATGCACTGTATCAGCGCGTTGAGCTGAGTATCCAAAACGCCATCAAAGCAGGTGAATTGACCCCGCCAGACCAAATTTTGGTGCTGGGCATGTGGAAAACACTGTTAGATACCGTGCGTTAGTTTTATGGACTCTATTGACCGCATGTATTCTATTCGATTAGCAACCCATGAAGATGCCCAATTTTTACCTGAGGTAGAAGCGTCTGCGGGGCAGACTTTTGCAGGGCATTCGAAGTTTGATTGGATTGCCCAAGGTGAAGTTCAACCGGAAGAAAACCATATTGAGTGTATTGCGAATGGCTTAGAGTGGCTCGCTGTGGATAATCATGATCAGCCTGTTGGCTTTATTATGGCGGAGCATTTGAGCGATAGCCTGCATATTGTGGAGCTTTCAGTTCAGCAGTCAGCGCAAGGGCAGGGCTTAGGTAAGCGGCTTATTCAGCAGGTTATTGAGTTCGCTCAGTCCCAACAGATTGGTCAGGTTACACTAACCACATTTCGTGATATTCCGTGGAATGCGCCGTATTATCAGCGCCTTGGTTTTTCGATAATGGAAGAGGCGCAATTGACGCGCGAATTACAAGATATCTTGCAACACGAAGTGGATGCAGGGTTTCAAAGCATTGATCGCTGCGCCATGCAGTTGAGCGTGAATTAATCTCAATATTACTTCGTTCTGAGGGCTTCCAAATGGAAGCCCTT
>NZ_WLUG01000113.1:0-49451 GCF_009706505.1 Providencia sp. wls1922
TGAAGACTGAAGACTAAATAAGTTAAATTTTAAAATGAATAATTAAGAGGAAGAAATGAAAGCGGCAACCGCATTAATAAACCGCCGCGCTCTGCGACACAACCTGCAACGCGTGAGAGAATTGGCCCCGAATAGCCGTCTGATTGCAGTTGTTAAAGCAAACGCTTATGGTCATGGATTAATTGGAGTTGGCACCGAAATTCAAGGAATTGTCGACGGTTTTGGGGTGGCGCGTTTAAATGAAGCCCTGCTGCTTCGACATCAAGGCGTGACAAAACCGATTGTTTTATTAGAAGGTTTCTTCGAAAAATCCGATTTGCAGTTGATGGTGGAATACAACATCGATACGGTGATCCACTGCATTGAACAACTGGAAATGCTGGAAAATGCCCAGCTCGCTAAAAAAATCAAAGTATGGATGAAACTCGATACTGGCATGCATCGCCTTGGCGTACTTCCTCAGCATGCGGAAAGTTTTTACCAACGTCTTCAAAGCTGTAGCAACGTGGATTTACCTATCAACATTGTCAGCCACTTCTGTCAGGCCGATGCGCCTGAACTCCCAACCACCAAAAAACAAATCGAATGCTTCCAACAGTTTGTCTCTGATAAACCGGGTGAAAAATCCATCGCGGCATCCGCGGGGATCCTTTTATGGCCAGAAGCCCATTATGACTGGGTTCGCCCCGGCATTATGATGTATGGCGCCTCACCGCAAGAAGGCAAAAGCGCTGCAAGCTTTGGTTTATTACCCGTCATGACTTTAAAATCCAGCCTAATTGCAGTGAGAGAGCATTCGGTAGGGCAGTGTGTTGGCTACGGCGAAACATGGTGCAGTGAACGCAATACCCGCCTTGGGGTGGTAGCGATTGGTTATGGAGATGGTTATCCGCGTAACGTACCATCAGGAACACCCGTTCTAGTAAATGGGCGAAAAGTGCCGATTATTGGACGAATTTCCATGGACATGACCGTCGTGGATTTAGGACCAGATGCCACCGATAAAGTGGGGGATGACGTCATTCTATGGGGAAATGCTCTGCCTGTGGAAGAAATTGCCACACAAACAGGCATCATTAACTATGAGCTTTTGACGAAATTGACCTCACGAGTCGCAATGGAATATGTAGACGAATAGGTTTTAAAGGGTTATTTTCACAAGACAAAAGTAATAAAGAAAACCTACAAGTAGGAGATATCCTGTGTACCAACATGTTGATGCTTATCCGGGCGACCCAATTTTGTCGCTGATGGATGAATTTAATAAAGATACTCGTGAAGGCAAAATTAACCTGAGTATTGGTCTTTATTATGATGCAGAGGGGAAAACCCCTGAGCTGGAAACCGTCGGCACAGCGAAAGCTGCACTGAGAAAACTTCCGGCAAGTGCATCGCTTTATCTGCCAATGGAAGGTTTGAAAGATTACCGTACTGAATTACAAAAATTGGTGTTCGGTGAAGATTGTCCGCTAATTGCTCAAGAGCGTATTGCTACCGTACAAACCATCGGTGGTTCTGGCGCACTGAAAATTGGGGCTGATTTTTTACACCATTATTTCCCGAATTCAGAAGTCTGGTGCAGTAACCCAACATGGGAAAACCACGCCTCTATCTTCTCTGGCGCAGGCACGAAAGTGCATTACTACCCTTATTTCGATGAAAAAACTAAAGGGGTTAAGTTTGATGAAATGCTGGAAACCTTCAAGAAGTTACCAGAGAACAGCATCATCTTAATGCACCCTTGCTGCCATAACCCAACCGGCTCGGATTTAACCCCAGCTCAGTGGGATGAAGTGACGAAAGTGGCACTTGAACACAAATTGATCCCATTCTTAGATATCGCATATCAAGGTTTTGCGGAAGGTATCGATGAAGATGCTTATGCAATTCGCACGATGGTAAAAGCGGGTCTGCCAGTATTCGTCAGCAATTCATTCTCGAAAATCTTTGGTATCTACGGTGAACGTGCGGGTGGTTTATCTGTTATCTGTAAAGATAAAGATGAGCGCGACCGCGTGTTGGGTCAATTGAAAGCGGGTGTCCGTCGTCTGTATTCAAGCCCACCGTCTAACGGCGCAAAAATTGTTGCGGCAGTACTGACTGATAGCCAACAAAAAGCCAAATGGCTGGACGAAGTGGAAGAGATGCGTTTGCGTATTTTAGATATGCGTACTGTTTTGGTGGATGAGCTGAAAAAAGCACTACCAAACAAAAACTTCGACCACTTGTTAAAACAGCGCGGTATGTTTAGCTACACGGGTTTTTCTCAACAACAAGTTGACCGTCTGAAAGATGAGTTTGCGGTTTATTTAGTTGGAACAGGTCGCGTGTGTATGGCAGGTGTAAACCGTCATAACGTGAAGCGTATCGTGGAAGCGTTCGCGGCAGTTAGCCAGTAATCGTTAGTAACGAACGGTTATATAAGCATTAAAAAGGGGAACTGAGTTCCCCTTTTTCTATTTTGATTGGCGGTTTCTGTTAACTATTTTTACTTCAGTTAACTCAGTAGCCACGCGCTAAGATAGGCTTCAAGAAACGCGCAGTATGGGATTTTTCACACTCAGCCACTTGCTCAGGGGTACCTGAAATTAAAATCTCACCTCCACCGCTACCACCTTCTGGGCCTAGGTCAACAATCCAGTCTGCCGTTTTGATCACATCCAAGTTATGCTCGATGACGACGATGGTATTGCCTTGATCACGCAATTGGTGCAAGACAACAAGCAGTTGCTGGATATCGGCAAAGTGCAATCCGGTGGTTGGCTCATCCAAGATATAGATGGTCTGTCCGGTGCCGCGTTTAGACAACTCGCGAGCTAATTTTACGCGCTGGGCTTCACCGCCGGATAAGGTTGTCGCAGATTGACCTAAGCGAATGTAGGAGAGACCCACATCCATCAGCGTTTGCAGCTTACGCGCTAGCGCAGGCACGGCATCAAAGAATTCGCGGGACTCTTCGATGGTCATATCCAACACTTCATGAATGCTTTTACCTTTGTATTTGATTTCTAAGGTTTCGCGGTTATAGCGCTTACCTTTACATTGGTCACACGGCACATAGACATCGGGCAGGAAGTGCATTTCGACTTTAATTACCCCATCCCCTTGGCAGGCTTCACAACGACCGCCTTTCACGTTAAAGCTGAAACGCCCTGGGTTATAGCCACGAGTCCGTGATTCTGGTACACCTGCGAACAGCTCACGAATTGGCGTAAATATACCCGTATAAGTGGCTGGGTTAGAACGCGGTGTACGTCCAATAGGGCTTTGGTCGATATCGATCACTTTATCGAAATGCTCTAAACCTTCGACATTGGTATACGGTGCAGGGTTAATCACTGTTGCCCCATTTAACTGGCGCTGAGCAATTGGGAATAGCGTATCGTTGATGAGCGTGGATTTACCGGAACCAGAAACCCCTGTAATACATGTAAATAAGCCAACAGGAATATTCAGGGTGACATTCTTCAGGTTGTTGCCTGTTGCGCCCATCACCGTCAACACTTTATCTTTATTAAATGGAACCCGCATTTGTGGGATATCAATCTTGCGCTCACCACTTAAAAATTTACCCGTTAAGGATTCTGGGTTAGCAACGATATCTTCCAATGTACCTTGCGCCACAATTTGACCACCGTGAACACCGGCACCTGGACCAATATCAATCACATGGTCAGCAGCGCGGATCGCATCTTCATCGTGCTCAACCACAATCACGGTGTTCCCTAAGTTACGTAGGTGAATCAGGGTTTCCAGTAATCGGTCATTATCGCGCTGGTGGAGCCCGATAGACGGTTCATCCAGCACATACATCACACCGACCAGACCCGCACCGATTTGGCTTGCTAGACGGATACGCTGGGCCTCACCGCCGGATAATGTTTCTGCGGAGCGTGAAAGGCTTAAGTAATTGAGTCCCACATTCACTAAGAACTTCAGACGGTCGCTGATCTCTTTCAGGATTTTTTCGGCAATCTTGGCGCGTTGCCCACTGAGTTTTAAGTTTTGGAAAAACTCCATTGCATGACCGATGCTGTAATCTGCAATTTCAGGCAGGGTGGTATTTTCCACAAACACAAAGCGAGCTTCTTTACGCAGACGGGTTCCGGAGCAAGTCACACAAGGGCGGTTGCTAATGTATTTTGCTAACTCTTCGCGCACCGCGGTGGATTCCGTTTCTTTATAACGGCGTTCCATATTGTTAAGCACACCTTCGAACGGATGGTGGCGTACGGTAATATCTCCGCGATCATTACGATATTTGAATTCAATAGTTTCTTTGCCTGAACCATACAAAATTACTTTTTGAATAGCTGGGCTGAGTGAGTCATAGGGGGCTTCAACATCAAACTTATAGTGTTCGCCCAATGACATTAGCATCTGAAAATAATAGAAATTACGACGATCCCAGCCGCGAATAGCCCCGCCCGCAAGGGAAATTTCGGGATTTTGAATCACACGCTCAGGATCAAAAAATTGCTGAACCCCTAAGCCGTCGCAGCTTGGGCAAGCCCCTGCTGGGTTGTTGAATGAGAACAGGCGTGGCTCTAACTCCATCATACTATAGCCACAAACAGGGCACGCAAAGTTAGCAGAGAACACTAATTCTTCGGCTTTTGAGTCATCCATATCAGCGACAACAGCGGTGCCGCCAGATAACTCGAGTGCAGTTTCAAAGGATTCTGCAAGACGCTGGGCGATATCGTCGCGTACTTTGAAACGGTCAACCACGACTTCAATGGTATGTTTTTTCTGTAACTCGAGTTTTGGTGGATCGGATAAATCACAAACTTCACCATCAATACGGGCGCGAATATACCCTTGGCTCGCTAAGTTATCGAGTAACTTAACGTGCTCACCTTTACGTTCTTTTACGACCGGAGCCAGCAGCATCATGCGGCGATCGGTCGGCTGTGCGAGGACGTTATCCACCATCTGGCTAGCGGTTTGTGCCGCAAGCGGAATATCATGATCAGGGCAGCGTGGCTCACCTACACGGGCAAACAATAGACGCAGGTAGTCATGGATCTCGGTGATGGTCCCAACCGTTGAACGTGGGTTATGAGAAGTGGATTTCTGTTCAATGGAGATAGCAGGCGACAGCCCTTCGATATGGTCAACATCCGGCTTTTCCATTAAAGAAAGGAATTGACGAGCATACGCGGATAGTGACTCAACATAACGACGCTGACCTTCAGCATAGAGGGTATCAAAGGCAAGGGAAGATTTCCCTGAACCAGATAGCCCTGTAATAACTATCAGCTTGTCTCGGGGGATGATGAGATTGATATTTTTTAGGTTATGCGTGCGTGCGCCGCGGACTTCGATATTCTCCATTTACCACTTCCCGAATGAATTGATAGTGAACAAAAATGAACTTGGTAGTCTTAATTAACGAGCCAGTATTAATAAACGATTTAGTATTGCACAAAATTTGCTGAATGGATATACAGTATATGTGCTCTTTATATTTCATTCCATAGGGGACTGATAGCAACTTATCTGTGGCGCCAATAATTAGCGTCTATACTAAAAATCAGTAATGCAGATTTCACTTAAATTTGGAAAGCGCTTCGCAACTTCTCATCAGCAATCTCAATTTATGGTGCAATACAGATAGGTCGTGGTAAACTTCACGGTCAGTCCAGAGATTAAAAATTCAATGCATCAGGAGTAATAAATGGCCACCAGAGGCGTAAATAAAGTAATTCTTATCGGTAACTTAGGACAAGATCCAGAAATCCGTTATATGCCTAACGGCGGAGCTGTCGCTAACCTGACTCTGGCAACTTCTGAAAGTTGGCGTGACAAGCAAACCGGTGAAATGCGTGAAAAAACCGAATGGCACCGTGTTGTGATTTTCGGTAAATTAGCCGAAGTTGCTGGTGAATACCTGAAAAAAGGTTCACAAGTTTATATCGAAGGTTCATTGCAAACCCGTAAATGGCAAGACCAAAGCGGTCAAGATCGCTACACCACCGAAGTTGTGGTGAATATCGGCGGTTCAATGCAAATGCTGGGTGGTCGCGGCGGCGATGCACCATCACAAGGTCAAAGTGGCGGTCAAGGCGGTTGGGGTCAACCACAACAGCCACAAGCAGCACAACAATTCAGTGGCGGCGGCGCAGCTCCAGCGCGTTCACCAGCGCCACAAACCAATGAACCACCAATGGATTTTGATGACGATATCCCATTCTAATTTCTAAATTAGAAAATCAAAATCATCGATTAAGGCCCTTAATTTTAAGGGCTTTAATTTTTTATGAGCAAATTCAACTCAAATTATCACAACTCAACAACATTCTGTGATATGCCTCTCATTTGAAATCCACAACCAAGAAAAACGAAAAAAAGGGTTGTGAAGGTTAGGGTTTTATGGTTTCTTAGATGCAGCAAACACAAAAATGAAAAATCAGACAGACTTTAGCTAAACAAGAAATTCATTAAATATGGATTTTAGCTAAATCAGACAGAATTAAATTACAGGAAACTCTCGTGAAAATGACTGCTAACCGTTCAAACCTACTACTTACCGCGCCACTAGCAGCGGTAGTCGTGCGTGTGGTGGTGGTCGTGGGCTTAGCGCCGTAACGGGAACAAATCACGCGATTTAGAAACCCCGCCGGCGCAAACCGAGCGGGGTTTTTTTATGACCTAAAACTCGGATCCGCAGGCTAGTGAAGGAATAAAAAATTATGAGCGAGTCGGGCACAACATCACCACAAAAAAACTGTTTTACAGGCGCAGAATTGATAGTCCATTTGTTGGAAAAACATGGCATTACCATCGTTTCTGGTATCCCTGGTGGGGCTGCATTGCCATTTTATGATGCGCTGGGGCAAAGCAAAAAAATTCGCCACATACTGGCGCGTCACGAGCAAGGTGCGGGTTTTATTGCACAGGGAATTGCACGTAGCACAGGCAAAGCAGCGGTGTGTATTTCCTCAAGCGGTCCTGGTGCCACTAACCTAGTGACAGCCATTGCGGATGCTAAGCTGGATTCAATTCCACTGGTATGCATCACTGCGCAAGTGCCATCTTCGATGATTGGTACCGATGCGTTTCAGGAAGTTGATACTTACGGTATTTCAATTCCAATTACGAAACACAACTATTTGGTACGCAGCATTGAAGACCTACCTCGTGTTATCTGCGAAGCATTTCGTATTGCTGAGTCTGGGCGTCCAGGACCTGTTTGGATTGATATTCCAAAAGATGTACAGACTGCGACCATTGAGTTAGATGCGCTGCCAGAGATTTTACCGAAAGATAAAGCCCCAAGTTTTGATATGGAAAAAGTAATCCAAGCGGCGGAAATGATCAACCGTGCGAAGCGTCCTGTACTCTATTTCGGTGGAGGGGTGATTAGCTCAGATTCAACCGCGACGGCTATCGCTTTTGCGGAAAAAGCCTCTTTACCAACGACAATGACCTTGATGGCGTTGGGAACGATCCCAATGCGTCACCCGCTGTATTTGGGCATGTTGGGTATGCATGCGGCACGAAGCACGAACATGATCATGGAAGAGTCTGATTTACTGATTGTTATCGGTGCTCGCTTTGATGATCGCGCCATTGGTAAAGCGGAAAAGTTCTGCCCGAATGCCAAAATTATTCATGTTGATATCGATAAAGCGGAAATCAGTAAAATCAAACGTCCAGACATTGCTATCCATGCGGATGCGGGGCAGATTTTGGAGCTGTTGCTGCCATTAGTTGAGCGCAATGATCGTCAAGAGTGGGTTCAGCAAGTTAATGATCTGAAAAATAATTATCCGCTGAATTTAGCCAATGCGGATGATCCATTAGATCATTACGGTTTGGTATTAGCCACCGCGCGCGCCGCAGGGGAAGAGGCGATTGTCACGACGGATGTTGGGCAACATCAAATGTGGGCGGCGCAAGCTTACCCATTATCACGACCTCGCCAATGGTTAACATCCGGTGGTTTGGGCACCATGGGCTTTGGTTTACCGGCAGCCATTGGCGCGGCATTGGCTCACCCAGATAAAACCATCGTTTGTTTCTCTGGTGATGGTAGCTTGATGATGAATATTCAGGAACTGGCGACGGCAGCGGAGCATCAATTAAACATTAAGATAGTTTTAATGAACAACCAAGCACTGGGCATGGTTCATCAGCAGCAAGATCTGTTTTTTGAGAATCGTATCTTTGCAGCAGCTTACCCGTATCAGACCGACTTTATTAAAATTGCCTCTGGGTTTGGTTTCCAAACGTGCGATTTAAATAATGAATCCGACCCTGAAATGGCGCTGGAAGCGATTATGAACACTAAAGGACCTTGCTTAATTCATGCCCTGATTGATGTCAATCAGAAGGTATATCCAATGGTTCCTCCTGGTGCCGCTAATATTGATATGATCGGAGCGTAATTATGGTATTTGAACATCAACCAATCGCCTTAGAATTAATTGTTCGCAACCATCCGGGCGTCATGTCACATATTTGTGGGTTGTTTGCGCGTCGGGCCTTTAACGTGGATGGTATCCTATGTATGCCAATTAAAGATAAGGACGAAAGCCGAATTTGGTTATTAGTTCAGAAAGATGAGCGTTTATCGCAGATGGTCAACCAAGTTGAGAAATTGGAAGACGTCCGCGAAGTTCGTTTTAGCGATGACTTGCGTGTGTTTGAAACCATGCAGGATTATTTGCAGTAATTCTGAATGAATGTGGTCAGCCTACAAGGATTGTGGGCTGACTTATTAAACTCCATCACTCAAATGTGAATAGGTCATCACTACGGTGGCGTGTACATCCCCCTCAATACATAAGTAAGCGTGAGGAAAGTCTCCGCTGAAAGCGTAAAAATCTCCAGCCTCAAGAACGACATTTTGCTCATCGTCTAAGCGCAGCATAAGGGAGCCCGCGTGTACCATAATGTGTTCATGGGTGCCGACCATATGCGCGGGGCTGTTAATAATTGCACCTCGTTTCATACTGAGTTGCCAAATTTCAGAGACGTTTCCCATACTGATACGGAATTTAAATTGCTCTAAATAATCGCCTTCAAGCTGTGTGGCCTTCACCAAATAGGGATAAGATTCATTTTGGCGTGTAAATAAGTCACTGAGCGGAAAACGTAGCGCAGCTGCAATGGACTCTAAGGTGTCGATGCGCGGGTTTGAATCCCCTGATTCCAACTTAGAAAGAGCGGCTTTGGAGATCCCTGATAAGTGGGAAAGCTCACTCAGAGAAAGGTTTCTCGCCTGACGCAACAGACGTACTTTCTGGCCAATTTTTATATTTATTTTATTTTCCACGACACTGTCTTCCACAATATTATTTTTATAAATTCTCATTTCTGCTGCCAATTCTAACATCTTAAATATGAAATGTCAGAAACCCGATATTATGAAAATAATATTTTGCTGAATGCGAATAAATGGAAAAATAATCTAAAAATTATTTTTTAAATACACAGTTATAAAAATAAGATTTATTGTTTTTCAGTGTGTTATTTTGTTGAATAAATTCATGATATAATTTAATTTGTATTATTCTAATGACTGAATGTGTCACAGTGTTTTATTTCAAATAAATAATATCTTTTCGGAGTTTATATCTGACAATTAATCCTAATTGAGCAGATTAATACAAAAATGAGCCCTGCTAATTCGAGTTTTCAACATTTTCGACGTTCTGCTTCTTTTGCTATTTTTACGATTACAACCAGCATTGCCGTTATCGGCATCGTGATTGGTCTCAGTATCCCGATGGTGGCGCTGCGACTGAATAATTTTGGTGTGAGTGAATTGTACATTGGCATTATCTCTGCGGCTCCTGCCTTGGGAATGTTTTTGATTGCCCCTGTGGTACAGCGTATTGTGAAGTGGTGTGGAAAGCGCAAAGCTATGTTAATCGCGACGGTGATCTCCGCCATTAGCTTACTGCCACTACTAAGTTCATTGCCTTTATGGCTACTTTTCCCTTTGCGGTTGATTACGGGACTTGCAAGTGGTGTGATGATTTGTTTGGGGGAAACGTGGATCAACGAATTATCCCCTGAAAACAAGAGAGGGCGGATATTGGCTATTTACACGACGGTATTTACTGTGAGCCAATTATTAGGTCCGTCATTTATTGCCTATTACGGTGTGGAAGATAAATCGCCTCTGTTTATTTGTACCTTGATTCACTTAATTTCTGTGGCTTTATTCCTACTGATGGATCAGAAAGTGGGAGATAGGCTCGCAGAAACGGCGTCAGAATCTAACTTTTCAATTGTGCAATTCGTGAAAGTTGCCCCTGGAATTTGTGCCGGAATCCTATTTTTTGCTTTTTTCGATGGCACTATCTTGTCGATGTTCCCAATTTACGGGATGGGCATGGGGCATACCGAGGCGGTTGCGGCGATGATGATCAGTGCAATTTTGGCAGGAGATGCGATTATGCAGATGCCGTTTGGTTGGTTAGCTGATCATATGAATCGCGAAAAATTGTATCGTATTTGTGGCGTGGTGACGTTAGGAGCCAGCATGCTGCTGCCATTCTTAATTACTCACACTTACTTTATCTGGGTTTTATTGTTTGTGTTGGGGGCGACAGCTGGCGCCATTTACACCATCGCTTTAGTGCAGATTGGTCAATACTTCAGAGGGAATGAGCTGATTATTGCCAACGCCGCAGCGGCAATGTTATGGGGTATAGGTAACCTTTCTGGTCCGTTATTGGCAGGGGCTGCAACGGCGATTTCGCCATCAGGTCTGCCAATATTATTGATTGGAATAGCGGGGCTATTTTTATGGTTTACCCGTGAAAAATATGGTGCTCAAGCCATTGAGCAACAAGCTCAGTAACGTCTTTTTATCACCAATGTATTAAAAAATCCCCGAGTTTTGTCTCGGGGATTTTTATTCGCAACCAACTATTCTATTACTCGATAAACCACTAAATTTTCGCGAAATTCATCAGGACGATGATTTGACCAAAACAATTCCATGTCTTCAGGAGCGGGTTGAATTTCTTTGGATAATACAATCAGCCATCGGCACTGTTGTGGTTTTTCAAATTCCATCTGTCTTTGATGCAAAATACCGGTGTAGTAATAGAGCATCGGCGCTTCTGATTCCCCAAGGTTTTCGGAAGCCATGCAGTCATTTTGGGTAAATTGCCCTTCTAAATGATGTCGAAGATCCAGGAAAACCCCTTCGTAGCCTTTTGAATAATCAATCCAACCAACAAATAATGTGAGAATAATGCTCCACACACTCACCATTCCCAGTGACCAGTTTCTTATCGCTTGGAAAGCGCTGCTTGATGAGGAAATAAGATGATTGCGGAAGAACCAAAAACAGGTAATAAAAATACCCGCTATCAACGCAAATACAGAAAAATGCATTTGGTAATCAAGAGGTAGCCAACGACCAAAAACAGGCAACCATTGGGCGTGATGACCCGTTAATACGATAGCGTAGCAAGCCCACAGAAAGAGAATTACCCCAGACCAGAAGAAGGCGGCGAAGCGTGCGAATGCGTTTAAGACTTTCTCTGAAAACCAGCCAAGAGCCTGTACAGCGAGGAGCGCCATCGGAGCAATAAAGGGCAGTAAATAGAGCGCTCGCCCACTGGCAGACATTTGCAAGAATACCACGCCAAGGACAGGAAATATGGCAATCAAATATTCATTATGATCACGCAGGCGTCTGAACGGATGACGTAACAAATAGGCAGTTGCCAGTAGCCCAGCAGGAAGCGCAAAAAATGCGACTGCAGAAGGAATACGCGTGAAATTGGCTTTAGCCCCTAACTTCTCAACGGAGAATCCAAGGAAGCGACCAATGTTATTTTCCCAAAACCAAGTCACGAACAGCTCGGGATGCTGTACATACAGCATGACTGGCCAAGGTAGAATTGCAATGAGGGCAACCAAACCCGCGAATAGTGCGGGTAGCCAAAACTGTTTAGATCGGCATTGAATAAGAAATACAGGTGCCAAAAATAGGCTGATCCACAGAACGCCGGGAATAAACACGCCTTTAGATAAGGTGGTGATAATGGTGCCAAGGCACAGCCAGAAGGCGGATGCAGCAATTTTTTGTTGCTGAATTAACCCTAATAAGCCATATAAACCGATGGTTGCTCCGGTCATTAATGAAACATCCGTGAACATTTCATGGGTGTGTCGCAATATTCCCGGTGCACAAATATACAGCGCAAAGGCAGTCCAAATACGGGCATCAGAAAAGCTGTCGGATTTAAAAAAGCGACGAGCTAATAAAATAAAAAATGAAAAATTAATAATAGAAAAAAATAAGCTCGCACTGCGTGCGGCATCGTATAACGGCATCATTCCCGATAATAAATGAGAAAAAACCGTCGCCGTCCAATAATAGAATGGCGGTTTTTCCATAAAAGGCTCACCCGCATTGGTAGGAACCAGCCAATTACCCGTTTCATACATCGTTTGAATAATACCAAAACTGTAGTTTTCATCCTGCTTCCATGGACTATGCCCATAAATCCCGGGAAGGAGATAAATCAGTAAAAATACAGCAAAAAGTATTAAGGCACTTTTTGGTATTGTTTTAATTGAGGCTGTAATGGTTGACATAATATTTATAGCGAGTGTTAAGTATTATTAAAAAATATATTTATAAAAATAATCACCAGGGAAATGAGTTATTTAATTAGTATTAGAAAGTAAATATGTTCATAAACAGACTATTTATTAAAAACTCAATATTAGTGGGGATTTTAGCAACACTCTCACGCGTATATTTAAACAAAGAGTATATAGAACGGAATATGACTGACTTTTATGGAAGATTGTAAGAATATGACACAGTTTTTATGGTTCATGGTTAAAAAATGGCCAGCCATAAAACACTTGATCAATTCCCCCCTTTCGAACGATAATTACGCTCTTCACAATTCGCCTCACTTTGTTCTAAAAGCCAAACGTTTGCGCACTGTTCCTAGAGAGTCATTCTGTTCACCAGTTATCTCGGTTCAGTGAACATTTATCAAAAAGGTAATCGTTTACGTGAGTTTCAGTTTGAGGTGATATTCGCTAAGTTATCAAGCAAAAATGAATAAATGCTTATAAAAAACTTAGCAAAAATAGTGACATAGAATTTTCTAAAATTAATAGCAGAGGTATACCATGGCAGGCCAACAGGCTTCATCCAATTGCAAATTGGATTCATATTTTAAGATCACAGCGCGTGGCTCATCAGTGCGCCGCGAAATCATTGCGGGATTAACGACATTCTTAGCGATGGTTTATTCTGTCATCGTGGTGCCGGGTATGTTAGGACAAGCAGGCTTTCCACCTACTGCTGTGTTTATCGCAACCTGTTTAGTGGCAGGTTTCGGTTCTTTATTAATGGGGTTATGGGCGAATCTGCCAATGGCAATTGGCTGTGCAATCTCATTAACCGCGTTTACTGCCTTTAGCTTGGTGTTAGGGCAACATATTAGTATTCCAGTTGCGCTGGGTGCCGTATTCTTAATGGGGTGTTTATTCACCATTATCTCTGTGACAGGTATCCGTAGTTGGATTTTACGTAACATGCCAATGGGCGTGGCTCACGGTACGGGTATTGGTATCGGTCTGTTTTTATTGTTGATAGCAGCAACGGGCGTTGGCTTAGTGGTTAAAAACCCAAATGCAGGTTTACCTGTTGCGTTGGGTGAATTCACTTCATTCCCTGTTTTAATGTCTCTGATTGGTTTAGCGGTAATTTTCGGTTTAGAAAAACGCCGTGTACCAGGTGGGGTGTTATTAGTCATTATCGCGATTTCGATTATTGGTTTGATTTTCGACCCAGCCGTTAAATACCAAGGTTTCTTTAAACTGCCTTCATTCGGTGAAGATGGTTTAGCGCTGATGTTCAGTATGGATATCATGGGCGCACTTCAAGCGGCGGTTCTGCCAAGTGTTCTGGCATTAGTGATGACAGCAGTTTT
Organism: Providencia sp. wls1922; assembly: GCF_009706505.1. Taxonomy (NCBI): domain Bacteria; kingdom Pseudomonadati; phylum Pseudomonadota; class Gammaproteobacteria; order Enterobacterales; family Morganellaceae; genus Providencia; species Providencia sp. wls1922. The sequence goes on from NZ_WLUG01000113.1 coordinate 13,932, forward strand.
TGATGCAACAGGGACTATCCGCGCTGTTGCGGGTCAAGCGAACTTGCTGGATAAAGACGGTCAGATTATCGATGGTGGAAAAGCATTAACCGCTGACTCTGTCAGCAGCATTTTTGCTGGGGCGATCGGCGCATCACCCGCTGCGGTATATATTGAATCCGCAGCAGGAACTGCAGCAGGCGGCCGTACAGGTTTAACCGCCGTAGTTGTTGGTGTTTTATTCTTATTTATCTTGTTCTTATCGCCATTATCTTATCTGGTACCTGCCTATGCAACAGCACCAGCGCTGATGTATGTGGGTCTGCTGATGCTGAGCAATGTCTCGAAATTAGATTTCGATGATTTTGTGGATTCGATGTCAGGTTTACTGTGTGCGGTATTCATCGTATTAACCTGTAATATCGTCACCGGTATTATGTTAGGTTTCGCATCACTGGTTATCGGGCGTATTTGTGCGGGTGAGTGGCGTAAACTGAATATTGGTAGCGTAGTTATCGCAGTTCTGCTGGTAGCGTTTTATGCTGCCGACCTCGCTATCTAAAGGTAATTCTAATGATAGGGCGGCAGCTGCTGTCGCCCTTTAACGGATTGTTGCGATTCGTTCTAAAGTCCAAATTATTTTCCCGTCAGATAGCCTGTTAAGGATAGAATAGTGCTAAGGCGGTAAATGAAGTGAAAATGCCTATTTTTAACCAGTGGCTGCCTTGACTGAAAATCTCATGGTCTGGACGGTGCTATCTCTTACTATGCGGCGGCAGGCAAATTTTGGGTTCTCCCGTTATACTTTAAGCTGCGATATTTAGGGTATGCATTAGTTAATAAGTAAGGGCAACATGGAAATTTTCTTTACTATTCTTATTTTGATCTTGGCTGTCTCTGTTTCTGGTGTGGTGACGAAAGTCATTCCCATCCGTATTCCCCTTCCTCTTATTCAAATTGCTATCGGTGCATTATTAGCGTGGCCTCAGTTTGGGTTACACGTCTCTTTTGACCCTGAACTCTTTATGGTTCTGTTGATTCCACCGCTGTTATTCGTCGATGGTTGGAAAACTCCTACCCGTGAATTTTTCCAGAATGGACGAGAAATTTTCATTCTGGTATTAGTGCTAGTATTGGTAACCGTTATCGGGATTGGTTATTTGATTTACTGGCTGATGCCCGGTATCCCGCTTATTGCCGCCTTTGCGCTGGCTGCTGTACTTTCCCCAACAGATGCGGTGGCATTGTCCTCTATCGTCGGGAAAGGGCGAATTCCCAAACGCATGATGAGCGTACTCGAAGGGGAAGCATTGATGAACGATGCTTCCGGTCTGGTGGCGTTGAAGTTCGCCGTGGCGATTGCTATGGGAACGATGGTCTTCAGCGTATCGGGCGTCACAATCGAATTCTTTAAAGTCGCAGTCGGTGGTTTGTTGGCAGGTGTTGCTGTTACATGGTTATACAGCAAGTCTCTGCGCTTAATGAGCCGCTGGAGTGGGGATGACCCAGCAACGCAAATCGTCTTCATGCTGCTGTTACCATTTGCCTCTTACATGATTGCGGAACATATCGGTTTTTCAGGTATTTTGGCAGCGGTTGCTGCGGGTATGACTATCACCAAATCCGGCGTTATCCGCAATGCGCCTTTGGCGATGCGTTTACGTGCTGATAGCGTTTGGTCGATGTTAGAGTTTGTCTTTAACGGCTTAGTGTTCATTATGCTCGGTCTGCAATTACCGGGGATTTGGGAAACATCGGTTATTCAAGCAGAACTCGACCCAAGCGTCGAAACTTGGATGCTGTTTACCGCGGTCGTTATCATCTATTTTGCCTTGCTGATTTTACGTTTCTGCTGGTTATGGTTGATGAAGAGATTCAGCCGTCTGTTCCTGAAAAAACGCCCATTACAGTTCGCGAGCTATACCGTCCGTGAATTGTGGTTAGCGTCGTTTGCTGGGGTTCGCGGGGCGATTACCTTAGCCGGTGTGCTCTCGGTGCCACTGTTTTTAACCGATGGTTCTCCGTTCCCTGCAAGGTACCAGCTAGTATTTATCGCCGCTGGGGTTATTTTATTCTCTATTTTTGCGGGCGTTGTGGCGTTACCACTCCTGCTGCGCAATTTTAAAGTGGGGGATAAAGAGGCGGATATTAACGAAATCCGTATGGCGAAAGCAGCAATGGCTGAAGTGGCAATTGTCAGCTTGAACAAGATGCAAGAGCGTTTATCTGCGGATGTGGAAGAGCAATTAGACTCGGAAGACATCAACGAGGTCGCGACAAGGGTGATTGGTCATTTACGTCGTCGAACCGCCGACCAAGACGAGATGGAACACAACTTGCAGATTGAAGATCTTGAACGGCGTTTTCGTTTAACGGCGCTACGTGCAGAACGCGGTGAGCTCTATCACTTACGTGCAACACGGAAAATCAGTAATGAAACCTTGCAAAGCTTGCTGGTGGATTTGGATTTATTAGAAGCCGTGCTGATTGAAAAAGAGCATTAAAACGAAAAAACGAGTATTCTACAGGCATCTTGTTTGTTAAATCATTGTGCTTGAGAGTGAACAACAATGTGGTTACTCGTTTTCACGACGCTGCTCTGGGCAGCGTCTTTTAGTTTAATGGGGGAATACCTCGCAGGGCAGGTGGATAGCTGGTTGTCTGTGCTTATCCGCGTGAGTTTAGCTTCTCTGGTATTCCTACCTTTCCTGCGTTGGCGTAACTTCAGTGCCAAAGTGATCTCACTGTATATGCTGGTGGGCGCTTGCCAGCTGGGGATCATGTATTACTTTGTTTTCCAAGCCTATAAATACCTGAGCGTGGCAGAATTTTTGCTATTTACGGTATTAACCCCGCTGTATGTCACGTTAATTTACGATCTCTTAGAGCGCCAACGCCTACGTAAAGGCTACCTGTTTAGCTCGATATTAGCCGTGATTGGTGCTGCCATTATTCGTTATGACCACCTCAGCGAATCATTTTGGATTGGATTGATGTTTGTACAGCTCGCCAACATCTTCTTTGCACTTGGGCAAGTAGGCTATAAGCGCTTAATGGAAGTGCACCCGATTCCCCAGCATCAAGCCTTTTCATGGTTCTATCTCGGGGCGACGTTGATTGCCTTGATGGGATGGCTACTGTTTGGGAATAAGGCGATGGTGCCGACAAGCCAAGCTCAATGGATAGTTTTACTCTGGTTGGGTGTGGTTGCATCGGGGATAGGCTATTTTCTGTGGAACTATGGTGCGACGAAAGTGGATGCCGGAACCCTCGCGATAATGAATAACATGATGGTTCCAGCAGGTTTATTAGTGAACTTTGCCATTTGGCAGCAACATCCTAATTGGCTCAGTTTCACCATGGGGTCGAGCCTGATAATTGCGTCTCTGTGGGTGCATAAGCGCTGGATCCTCGCACCGGCTTCACGTAAGACAAATTCTCCACCGCGTGATCAGTAGCGGTATTGGTAAATGTTTCAATGGCTGGCTGGCGCTGTTCTCCTTCACGACATGCAGCGTACAGTCGGCTCCATAACCCACTTCCTAACGTTTTCGTCGTAATCAAACCTTGCTTTTCAAAGGAATCCACCGCCCAGTGTGGCAGTGCCGCAATCCCCATTTTAGCCGCCACCATCTGAATTAAAATCAGCGTATTGTCGACGGTTTTAATGTTAGGTGAAACACCGGCTGGCTGTAAGAAATGACGCCAGATATCAAAACGTTGACGCTGAACTGGATAAATCAGCAATGTCTCTTTGGCAAGATCATGAGGCTCAATTAACGGTTTTTTAGCTAAAGGGTGATCATTCGCCACGACCAGTTTCACTTCATAATCAAACATCGGCGTGTAGTGCAAATCTTGATCCGCAAGAATATCAGAGGTCATCACGATATCTAATTCTCGCGAAAGTAACTCGGGTTGCGGGTCAAAGGTCACGCCAGATTTAAAATCTACGGTCACTTGTGGCCATGCTTGTCTAAACTGTTGCAATGCAGGGGTCAGCCACTGAATACAGCTGTGGCATTCAATCGCGATACGTAGCGTACTGACTGTCGGTTCATTGCAGACACGAATGGCATCTTTCACCATTGGCAAAATACGTTGCGCTAATTGCAGGAGAACTTCCCCTTGCGGCGTGAAATGGACGGGCTGAGTTTTACGAACAAATAGTTTGTAGCCTAAGCGATGCTCTAAATCACTGAATTGGTGAGATAGCGCAGACTGAGTCTGGTGCAGGTGCGTCGCAGTGGCAGCTAATGATCCGTATTGGCTGAGCGCCTGCAACGTTTTTAAATGTTTTAATTCGATCATGAGAAACCTTCAAGTAGACGATGAATAATTTGCGCTTGTGCTTTATACAGTACCTGTTGATTATAGATGTGTAAACATCTAGACGGCTAAATATTTTAAGGGGTCAATATGTCTGTTATAAATCATACACTTGGTTTTCCACGTGTCGGTCTGAAAAGAGAACTCAAACGTGCACAAGAAGATTATTGGGCAGGCAAAATTGACCAATCTGCACTTCTTGAAACAGGTTACCAACTACGTGTTCGTCACTGGGAACAACAAAAAAATGCAGGTGTAGACCTGCTACCCGTCGGTGACTTTGCATGGTATGACCAAGTTTTAACCACTAGTTTATTACTAGGAAACGTTCCACCGCGTCATCAAAATGAAGATGGCTCTGTCGATTTAGATACCTTATTCCGTGTAGCTCAGGGTCGTGCGCCAACAGGCAAGCCAGCGGCAGCGGGGGAAATGACGAAATGGTTTAATACTAACTATCACTATATCGTGCCAGAATTCCAGCAAGGACAAGAATTTAAACTGTCGTGGAATCAACTGTTTGACGAAGTCGACGAAGCATTAAAACTCGGTCATAACGTTAAACCTGTCGTCATTGGTCCAATTACCTACCTGTGGTTAGGAAAAGTGAAGGGACCAGCCTTTGACCGCCTATCCTTGCTGAAGGATCTGCTGCCTGCTTACCAAGAAATTCTTGCTCGACTGGCTGAAAAAGGCGTGGAATGGGTGCAAATTGACGAGCCAGCACTGGTACTCGATTTACCTATTGAATGGCAGAATGCTTACCAACAAGCGTATCAATCCCTCGCAGGTAAAACTAACTTACTGTTAACCACCTATTTTGACGGTATTAGCCATCACTTGGATGTCATCAAACAACTGCCAGTGCAAGGACTGCATGTGGATGTGGTTGCGGGTAAGGATGATATCGCAGCATTGCATCAAGCGCTTCCTGCGGACTGGGTGCTTTCGCTCGGATTAATTAATGGCCGCAACGTATGGAAAGGGGATTTAGGCGAGAAATTCCAACGGGTGAAACCGCTGCTAGGAGAGCGCACTCTGTGGATTGGTTCATCTTGCTCGCTACTGCATAGCCCAATTGATTTAAATGATGAAACGCGTCTGGATGCCGAAGTGAAAAGCTGGTTTGCATTTGCGCTGCAAAAATGTGAAGAACTGGCGCTATTGACGAAAACACTCAATCAACCAACGGCAGAAAATATCGCAGCGTTAGAAACCTATAGTGCACCAATTCGTGATCGACGCACCTCTTCTCGAGTCAATAATGCACAGGTCGCTCAGCGCTTAGCGGCAATTAACGCGAAAGATACCGAGCGTACTCGCCCTTATGTAGAGCGTGCTGAACTTCAGCGCCAACGTTTTAATCTGCCATTGTGGCCAACCACGACAATCGGCTCTTTCCCGCAGACCAGTGAAATTCGTTCTTTGCGCCTTGATTTCAAAAAAGGGAATGTAGACCAACTGAATTACCGCACCAGTATCAGTGAGCACATCAAACAAGCTATCAAGGAGCAGGAGCTGCTGGATATTGATGTCCTCGTGCATGGTGAAGCTGAGCGAAATGATATGGTGGAATACTTCGGTGAACACTTTGATGGTTATGTCTTTACGCAAAATGGTTGGGTACAGAGTTACGGTTCTCGCTGTGTGAAGCCACCGGTGATTATTGGTGACATTAGCCGCCAAGAAGCCATTACAGTGGAGTGGGCCAAGTATGCGCAGTCGTTGACGGATAAACCGGTGAAAGGAATGCTGACAGGTCCGGTGACCATCCTGTGTTGGTCATTCCCTCGGGAAGATGCCAGCCGTGAAACGATAGCCAAGCAAATTGCGCTGGCATTGCGTGACGAAGTGGATGATTTACAAAAAGCGGGTATTGGCATTATTCAGATTGATGAGCCAGCGTTACGTGAAGGGTTACCGCTGCGTCGCGATGAATGGAATGACTATCTGACTTGGGCGGTGGATGCCTTTAAATTAAGTGCAGCCATCGCCGATGATAAGACGCAAATTCACACCCATATGTGTTATTGCGAGTTTAATGACATCATGGATTCGATTGCTGCGCTGGATGCTGATGTTATCACCATTGAAACCTCGCGCTCGGATATGGATTTATTAGATGCATTCGAAGATTTTGATTACCCAAATGAAATTGGTCCGGGGGTTTATGATATTCACTCGCCTAACGTCCCAAATGTAGAGTGGATTGTAGCGCTATTACGTAAGGCTGCACAGCGAGTGCCAGTGGAACGTTTATGGGTGAATCCAGATTGCGGTTTAAAAACCCGCGGATGGACGGAGACTCGCCAAGCACTGGCAAACATGGTGGAAGCGGCGAAAAAACTGCGAAATGAGTATCAAAGCTAGTAACGGGTTAGTTTAGTAAAAAGCCCACTTTAAAGTGGGCTTTTATTTGTGCCAAAGACTGGGCTTAACCGAACAGTTTTTGTTTCAGTAAGTTCATGCCAATTGAGGCTAAATCGATATTTTCTGGTAGCACACCATTCGGGCTCGCGCTATCTACGATAGTCGGTAAATATTTAGCAACCATATCTGTTGCTTGCTGTGGATCTAAACCAACGCGTTGAGCGAGTTCTTGGATCCCTGAATCACCGAAAACTTGCATTAACTGGCTAGCATTAACTGGCAAATTTTCACCTTCAGCAACCCATGATGAAACGATCCCGCCTAAGCCTTCAGTGTTAAATTTATCGACGACACCTGAGAGCCCGCCTTGCTTTTCAACCCAATCAATAACAGATTGAAACTGTTGCATTTTATCGCCTGCAACCATGCCTAACACTTGATCAAACAGACCCATTTTGACTCCTCGATAACGTAATTGATGCGTTCAATACCAAGTATGGAACATTTTACAAAAAATAATAGGCGGCTATTTTGGGGAATTTACTCAACAGGTCAATGAAAATCAGAGACAAAGAGGGAATTTAATAGGTATAAAAACCAGCAGATCAGAAAACAACCAAATCGATCACAATTTTTATCACACTTTCTTGTGAAGGGTAGTATAAGAATGTTAAATATAAAAATTCATATATATCAATATATTAATAATTAATTGTTTAAAATTTATATTATCTTTAGTGTGATGCTAGTCATGTGTTTGTGAATTTGGTTATGTGAAAATTCACAACATTCACCAGAATTCACAGTGTTTACCAAAACTAACCGTATTCACCAGAATTTATCATTTGTTGGAACTGACAACATCAGGGGGCTAGATGAAAAATACCGTTAACCATGTTGGCGTTATTGGTCTGGGTTCGATGGGGATGGGGATCGCGCAATCACTAATAAGAAATAAGATCCCAACCTATGGGTTTGATTTAAATCCACAGGCATGCGAGGCGCTACTCGAATATGGGGCGAAAGCCACAGGGCAAGATGCCGCACAGTATGCACAACAGCTAGACGCGCTACTTATGGTGGTCGTCAATGGTCGGCAGGTTGAGGCGATTTTATTTGGTGGTGAGAAGCCACTGGTAGAGAAGCTTCGTCCAAATACTGTCATTGTGTTGTACAGCACACTGGCTGCGGAGCAGACAAAACAGATCGCGCAGCGCCTTGCTGAATACCAGCTTCCATTAGTCGATGCGCCTATATCTGGCGGAGCGATTAAAGCGGCAGAAGGTAAACTGACCGTTATGGCATCGGGTTCCCCTAAGCTATTCGCTCAGCTTTCTACGGTGTTTGATGCAATTTCAGAGCGTCTCTATCGTGTCGGAGATGAAATCGGTCTTGGCTCCACAGTGAAAACTATCCACCAGCTATTGGCGGGGGTACATATTGCGGTTGCAGCGGAAAGTATGGCGCTGGCGGCAAAAGCGGGCATCGATTTAGATGTGATGTATGACATCGTCACCCATGCAGCTGGCAACTCATGGATGTTTGAGAACCGTATGCAGCATGTGCTTGATGGAGACTATACCCCTAAATCGTCAGTCGATATTTTTGTGAAAGATCTCGGTTTGGTGATGCAAACCGGAAAAGCGCTGAATTTCCCACTGCCATTGGCAGCAACGGCGCATCAAATGTTTATCTCAGCCAGCAATGAAGGTTTTGGTTTACAGGATGATAGCGCCGTTATCAAAACCTTTAAGGGCATTACTTTACCGGAGAAAAAGGCATGACAGTGAAATTAGGTGTGATTGCTGATGATTTTACCGGCGCGACAGATATTGCAGGCTTTATGGTGCAAAACGGCTGGAAAGTGGTGCAGCTACTGAATGAGCCGAATGAAAACACTCCAATCCCTCAAGATGTGGATGCCATTGTGGTGAGCTTGAAAAGCCGTTCTTGTCCAGTAGATGAAGCCATTAGTGCCTCGGTAAATGCATGTCGCTGGCTGAAAGAATCAGCGAAATGTCAGCAGATTTTCTTTAAATATTGCTCAACCTTTGATTCAACAGAGAAAGGCAACATTGGTCCAGTAACCGATGCACTGATGAAGCAGCTGGGTACGTCATTATCATTAATATGCCCTGCATTGCCCGTTAACGGTCGAACCGTGGTACATGGGCACCTGTTTGTTAATGGTCAATTGCTCAATGAAAGTGGAATGCAGCACCACCCAGTCACACCAATGATTGATGCCAACCTAATGCGTGTAATGGAAAAACAGTCAGCCGGTAAAGCAGGGCTGATTAATCTTGCGACAGTGCAAAAGGGCAGCGCCGCCATCACTGAACAGTTAGAACAGCTACGCCAGCAGGGTATCAGTTATGCGGTTATGGATAGCTTCACGATGGATGATTTACTGCCTATTGCTCAGGCTTCGCAATCACTGCCTTTATTAACGGGTGGGTCAGGATTGGGGGCTGCCCTTGCGAATATTGATAGCCAAGTGGCTTGGGGACAAGGGGAAAGCCGTGGCAGTAAGCCGACAGGGAAAGACAGAAAAACGGTCATTCTATCGGGAAGCTGCTCTCTAATGACCAACAAACAAGTACAAAGCTATCAGCAAGTTGCACCTAGCAAAGCGCTAGATGTGGGTGAATGCATCAATAATCCAGACTATGCAACCGTATTAGCACAATGGGTTAAAGATCAGAAAATCACTGGGTTAGCGCCTTTGTTATATGCCACCCAACCACCAGACTTATTGAAGCAAACGCAGGAAAAATACGGCGCCGCATTATCGAGTACCGCGGTGGAAAATGTGTTTGGGCAAGTAGTGACGTTACTTCAGCAGCAAGGTTATAACACTTTTATTATCGCGGGCGGCGAAACGTCTGGAAAAGTGGTTCAAAGCCTTGGAACTGAACAATTAAGTATTGGCTCACCTATCGCGCCGGGTGTGCCTTGGGTACAAGACTTAGCAAGCGGTAACTGGTTAGCACTGAAATCAGGCAATTTTGGTCAAGAGAATTTCTTCCAGTTAGCACAGGAGATGGTTAATGAGTAATGAAAAGGCGCTACGCCAAGAGTTAGTGGATTGGGCGAAGTCAATGTTTAATCGCGGATACAGCAGCGGTGGTGCAGGCAATATCAGCGCACGCTTGCCGGATGGCTGTATTATTGTCACCCCGACTAACTCGAGCTTTGGCGATTTAGATCCTGAGCGCCTGAGCAAGCTCGATGCGCAAGGTAACTGGATTGATGGTGACAAACCAACAAAAGAAGTTTCCATGCATATGGCAATGTATTTGCAGCGTCCAGATTGCCAAGCGGTGGTTCATCTGCATTCACCTTGGCTAACGGCTCTATCCTGTTTGCCGAATTTAGATACCGCAAACTGTTTACCACCGATCACACCTTATTACGTAATGCGTGTGGGCAAATTACCTTTGATTGAATATTTACCACCGGGTGATGACCGTATTGGTGAAGAAATCGCAAAATTAGCACCTCATCATAATGCGATTTTACTCTCTAACCACGGCCCTGTTGTTGGCGGAAAAACCTTAAGGCAGGCGTTTTTCAATGCGGAAGAATTAGAAGATACCGCGCGCCTATACATTACATTGCGCCCACACGGCTTCACCACGTTAACGCAAGAGCAGGTTCATGAGCTCGAAAGCCGTTATCCACAGAAATGAGGCGATAGACATGGCTAAATTTGCAGCAAATCTCAGTATGATGTTTAACGAAGTTCCGTTTATTCAACGCTTTGAACGTGCCGCTCAGGCTGGTTTTAAGGGCGTTGAGTATCTTTTCCCTTATGAAGAAGATGCGGATGTTATTGCGGGTGAATTGAAAAAACATCAACTTACCCAAGCATTATTTAATATGCCTGCGGGGAATTGGGGCGCTGGCGAGCGTGGAATGGCGTCTATTCCTGGTCGTGAAGCCGAGTTCGCTCAAGGGGTACAAACTGCCCTGAAATACGCTTTAGCATTAGGCTGTAAACAAGTGCATGCCATGGCGGGTAAAGTGGATGAGAAATTCACACCTGAAGAGCAAAAAACGTGTTTTATTAAGAATATACAGCATGCAGCGGATGTGATGGCTGAGCACGGAATTCGTGTGCTTATCGAGCCGATTAATACCCGCGATATGCCAGGGTATTTCTTAACGACCCAAAAGCAGGCTGAAGCGCTGTTACCTGAAATCAATCGCGAAAACGTGTTTATTCAATTGGACTTGTATCACTGCCAGATTATGGAAGGTGACTTATTGAAAACAATTGAGCGTCTTTGGGGTAAATTTAGTCATATTCAGATAGCATCAGTACCTTTTCGCCATGAACCTGATAGCGGTGAAGTCAATTATCCATGGATTTTTAATCAACTCGATGAAATGGGATATGAAGGCTGGCTGGGATGTGAATACCACCCAGCAGGACGCACCGAAGACGGTTTAGGCTGGCTAAAGCAAGCTAATTCCTAGGAGAACCGAATGATCCCTTCCGAACGTCGTGATTTTATTTATCGCTATGTCTATGAGCACCAAACTGTGTCTATCAATGACTTAGTGGGTTTAATGAATGTCTCTCATATGACGGTTCGACGTGATATTCGCATGTTGGAAGAGGAAGGGAAGGTTGTCGGAATTAGTGGTGGTGTTCGGTTAAATGATGCGTTACGCCAAGAGCTACCGTGGAGCGAAAAGGCAAGACTTCATCATCAAACGAAACGCGAAATCGGTCAATTTGCCAGTTCACTAGTTGAAGATGGTCAGGTGGTTTACCTCGATGCAGGCACCACCACGTTTGAAATTGCCCGCGTATTGGGTGAGCGTTTTAATCTCACTATCGTGACCAATGATTTTTCCATCATGCAGTATTTGATGAATAAATCACAACTTAACCTGTACCACACTGGTGGGCAGGTTGATAAACGCAACCATTCCTGTGTTGGCAATACGGCGGCCGCTATGTTGCAAACACTAAACGTGGATATTGCATTTATTAGTACCAGCTCATGGGACTTGCAACATGGGGTTTCCACACCGCATGAGGAAAAAGTCCAAATAAAACAAACGTTATTGGATGTCGCTCGTCGGTGTGTACTGGTTTCAGATAGCAGTAAATTCGGTAAATACGGTATGTTCCGTGTCTGCCCATTAGATCAATTGCACGACATCATTTGTGACCAACATTTACCGTCTGATGTGGTGCAACGGATACTCGAAAAAAACATAAAACTTCATTTAATAAATACATAAAAAACATCTTACCTACTGATGCATAACCCGGCAGGGTTATAGCAAGGAGAATGACAATGAAAGTTATTATTACTGGTGGCGCAGGTTTTCTGGGCCAGCAGCTAGCCGCTGCTTTGCTTAAAAACAACCAAGGATTAAAATTTAACCAGCTAGTTTTAGCGGATATTCAATGCCCTACATCGCCTATTGAAGACCCTCGTGTGAGTTGCGTTGCATTAGACTTAACCCAGCCAGAAGCCGCAGATAAGCTGATTGATGCGCAAACTGACGTGGTATTCCACCTTGCGGCGATTGTCAGTAGCCATGCTGAAAGTGATTTTAACTTAGGCATGAAAGTGAATTTCGATGCGACTCGCCAATTGCTTGAAGTCGCTCGCGCGAAAAACCCTGCCATCAAGTTTTTATTCACCAGCTCCCTTGCGGTATTTGGCGGTGAATTACCCGATGTGATCACCGACTTGTGTGTTGTTAACCCGCAATCTTCTTATGGTGCTCAAAAAGCCATGTGTGAATTGATGGTGAACGACTATTCCCGTAAAGGCTATGTGGATGGACGCGTGATGCGCTTACCTACCATTAGTATTCGCCCTGGAGTCCCGAATAAAGCAGCATCTTCTTTTGCTAGCAGCATTATCCGCGAGCCTCTAAATGGGATTGAGAGTGTTTGCCCAGTGTCTCCAGAGTTGGCGTTATGGTTATCTAGCCCAGAAACGGTGATCAACAACTTCATCCATGCGGTTTCAATTCCAGCAGAGAAATTTGGTCTTTCACGTACTGTGAACCTGCCGGGGATTACCGTGACAGTGCAAGAGATGATTGATGCCCTGCGTGATGTCGCTGGTCAACAAGCGGTTGATTTAATTCGTTTTGAGCCTGATGAAGCCGTCAACCGCATTGTGGCAAGCTGGCCGGGTAAATTCGATATTCGCCGTGCACTGGATTTAGGTTTTAAAGCTGATGGGTCATTTAGCGATGCGATCCGTTCCTTCATTAAGCACCACGGCTGTGCAAAATAGGAGATTAAATAATGTCCTATATTCCTATTATTGGCCTCGCGGTGGCCATATTTGTCCTTATCTTTTTAGTATTGCGAACGCGGGTTCACGCCTTGTTAGCGATGTTGATTGCGGCTGCAATCGCAGGGTTATCAGGGGGATTAACTGCGGCGGAAACCGTCACCGTTATTACAAAGGGCTTTGGTTCGACCCTCGGTAGCATTGGTATTGTTATCGGTCTCGGGGTAATGATGGGAAGGGTGCTGGAAGTGTCCGGTGCTGCTGAGCAGATAGCTTATAGTTTTATCAAATGGTTAGGTAAAAAACGCGAAGAGTGGGCGCTGGCAATTACCGGTTATATTGTCAGTATTCCTATCTTTGTAGACTCTGCATTCGTCATTTTGTATCCGCTGGCAAAAGCGTTAGCGAAGAATGGAAAACGCAGTATTTTAACTCTTGGTGTTGCATTGGCGGGTGGTTTAGTTGTTACCCACCATACTGTGCCGCCAACTCCAGGTCCTCTCGGTGTTGCCGGGATCTTCGGGGTTGACGTTGGTGCCATGATTTTAGCGGGTATGACGCTGGCAGTGCCGTGTGTCATCGGGATTGTGTTCTACGCCAAATGGTTGGGAACTAAATACCCTGAATTCATGCCAGATGAAACGGGCAGCGAAGATTTAAAAGAAGTGCATGCGCGTTACATGGAAGAAAAAGCCAACAAACCATTACCAAGCTTATTCTTATCATTGTTACCAATCATCACGCCAATTCTGTTGATTTTTATTAATGCTATCAACGGATTATTACTGAAAACTGCCGCATTCCAAGGCATGGATGATAACTGGTATTTCCAATCATTCCAATTCTTAGGGGCACCGATTATCGCCTTATCCATTAGCGTCCTGATTTCGGTTTATACGTTAATGCCAAAAGCGTCGAAAGAAGAAGTTATCGACCGTATGGAAGAAGGTTTGCAAGCGGCGGGTATCATCTTGCTTGTAACCGGTGCTGGTGGAGCATTAGGCGCAGTATTGCGTGACAGCGGAACGGGAACAATTCTTGCGGAGCATGTCGCGAATTTACCGATTACACCTGTATTAATCCCGTTTATTATCGCGACATTAGTGCGTTTAATTCAAGGGTCAGGAACGGTAGCAATGATCACCGCAGCTTCGATTTCTGCGCCAATCATTAGCCAAATTCCTGATATCAACTTATTAGTTGCGGCCCAAGCGGCAACGATGGGATCTCTGTTCTTCGGTTACTTTAACGACAGCCTTTACTGGGTGGTGAACAGAATGATGGGGATCAAAGACGTTAAACAACAAATGATTGTTTGGTCTATTCCAACAACAATAGCTTGGGCTATCGGGTTGGTTGGGGTCTTGATCCTTGATGTCGTGCTGTAAATTTAGCATATTGATATTATAGTGTTTTTTTCTTCTGCCTAATAAAAGCGCCCATTCGGGCGCTTTCTTTCGATAATCACAAACATTCATCTATACTGGGTGTATCTCATTATTCACATTCATCTCAATAAGACTTATTTGTGATCTTGATCTCGTTTTAATGAAATTCAAGTGAATCTGTTTCCATTAAAGTAGATATTGGTCACTAAATTAATCAAAGCTAAGCGCTATATTGACAATAATGTACTAATTCAATGATGCCATTGTGTAAAGGAGTTTGATATGTCTGACGTTTTCCACTTAGGTTTAAAAAAGAGTGACTTACAGGGTGCAACCGTTGCTATTGTTCCTGGGGATCCTAACCGTGTTGAAAAAATTGCACGTCTGATGGACAACCCTGTACATCTGGCTTCATTACGCGAATTCACCTCATGGCGTGGCGAGCTTGATGGCAAAGCTGTGATTGTCTGCTCAACCGGTATTGGTGGTCCATCAACCTCTATCGCAGTTGAAGAACTGGCTCAGTTAGGTATCCGTACTTTCTTACGTATTGGTACAACAGGTGCAATCCAAGAAAACATCAATGTGGGTGATGTACTTGTCACCACAGGTGCTGTTCGTTTAGATGGCGCAAGCCAGCACTTTGCACCACTGGAATTCCCAGCAGTCGCTGACTTCACTTGTACTAATGCGCTGTATGCTGCGGCGACAGAAGCGGGTGCAACCGTACACGTCGGTATTACCGCATCTTCCGATACCTTCTACCCAGGTCAAGAACGTTACGACACCTACACAGGTCGCGTAATGCGCCATTTCAGAGGCTCAATGAAAGAGTGGCAAGACATGGGCGTGATGAACTATGAAATGGAATCAGCAACACTGTTAACTATGTGTGCAAGTCAAGGCCTGCGTGCGGGTATGGTGGCTGGGGTTATCGTAAACCGTACTCAGCAAGAAATTCCAAATGAAGCGCTACTGAAAAAAACAGAAGGTAATGTTCTGAGCATCGTTGTCGAAGCTGCTCGCCGCCTGCTGTAATCCTAATTAGCTGACCCGTTTACTGATTTCACTCGGTTGTGGATTTTCGGTAAACGGGTTCAGTTATCATCCTTATACCCATGTATCTTAAATATTCTTGTATCTCTAAATGATCAGCGCTAAATTTATTTTCTCGCGTTTTTCTTATTCCCTTCATCTATGAATCTGTTATTGTCATTTAAAACAATTAATAGAAGCCTCTTAAGTTACTCAAATTACAAGTAATTGATGATTTCGTTTATTTTTAGTTTGAGCAATGACAGAGCTAAAAAGGGAAAACGTATGTCAACCAAACCTTACCTTCACCCCTCTGTGCTGCCTTTAACCGGTGGAATTAACTTTCGTGATTTAGGGGGAAAAAAACTGTCCAATGGCGGAAAAATAAAGCCCGGTGTTTTATTTCGTTCTGGGGCGCTCGACCGCTTAACCCAAGATGATGAAAAAGTCTTACAGTCACAAAACCTTTTCCAAATTATCGATTATCGCGATGAAGCTGAAATTTTAGATAAACCAGATGTGGTGTGGAGTGGTGCTCATTATGTGCATGCCCCTGCAAACCCGCTGGCAAAAGAAGTGAGTGCAAACCTTGATAAACTCACTCCTGAAGTGCTGGAACAGTTTGATCCTCAAGCCTTTATGTTCCGCCTCTATGAGTTGCTTCCGTTGAACAATGCCGCTTATCACCAATTAGTGAACATGTTGAAGCAGCCAGAAAAAGGTGGGCTTGTGCAACACTGTGCTGTGGGTAAAGACCGGACAGGGGTTGGCTCGGCTCTCGTGCTGTTTGCGCTGGGCGCAGATGTGAATACTGTGATGGATGATTACCTTTTAACGAACGAGACGTTAGCGCCATTTCGTAACCATTTACTCGAAGAATTTTCCAAGACCATGAGTGAAAATGTGGTGAAAAAATTCGAGTATGTATTTTCTGTTCGTGAAGAGTTTTTACAAACTGCATTGAAAAGCATAGAAAATAACTATGGAAGCGTGGATAACTGGCTAGAAAAAGACTTTGGTTTAGATAACGCTCAGCGCGGTGTACTTCAAAGTTACTTCCTCGAATAAACCTCTGCGGAATTGAAGTTGCAACGCGTCAGTTTTGTTGCAACTTTATTTACTTCCAAGAACTATAATATGTTTACTTAGCTGAATAATAGTTACTTAGTCGACTTATAGTTAACAAATCAATCTTAAACTGTAGGAATTCGCCCTTGAGTATTAATGAAATTGTCACGGCCATTACAGAATTTACTCGCGCTCATGAAGTGTGGGCGATCCCTATTGTTTTCATTCTTGCGTTTGGTGAATCCCTCGCGTTTTTATCGTTATTACTCCCTGCGACCGTTATTTTACTTGGTCTGGGCGCATTGATTGGTGAAAGTGAAATTGCCTTTTTCCCGATTTGGTTAGCCGCTGCATTAGGTGCATTTTTTGGGGATTGGGTCTCTTATTGGTTTGGTTTTCACTATAAAGAAAAAGTTCGTGAAATGTGGCCAATTTCCCGCAATCCTGAAATGATCGACAAAGGACATCGATTCTTTGAGAAGTGGGGCGTTTGGGGAATATTCTTCGGTCGATTCTTTGGACCATTACGCGCGGTGGTACCGCTTGTTGCAGGGATTTGTGAAATGCGGCAACGACATTTCCAAGTCGCTAACTTAGCCTCTGCGATGATTTGGGCATTTGGTATTTTAGCCCCCGGTGCGCTTGGTTTACGTTGGTTTGCGAGCTGGATGGGATAAGCTGCGAAGCCGCTCGCAAAAAGTAGCCGTTGGGAGATTTACCTCTGGACACTTATACAGTATCCCATTACCTTACTCTAGATTTTAAAAAGTAAGGATTGATTCGTGGATACCTCTCTTTTATATGCAATTATTGGCGCCTTAAGTGGCATTTTGGTCGGCGGTTTAGCGGTCTGGTTTTCTATTGTCCAAAAAATAGCGGGAAAAGAGCGAGAGCTACAAGAGGTATACCGCCAATTGGCGGCGAGTGATGAAAAAAATGTGCATTTAGCGCTGTGGAAAGAGGAATGTGACAGGCTCGATCAGGAGCTACGTACACAGCGAGATATTAACCGCGAACAAGAAGCAGAGCTGCGGGAAGTGATGACCCGCTTTGAACAGACGCAACTTGCCAATGAAGAAAAACAACGGATTTTACAAAATAGCGAGCAGCGCCTTACGGCTCAGTTCGAAAATCTAGCTAATCGTATTTTTGAGCAGAACGAACGTCGAGCATCCGAACAACATCAGAAAAATTTAATGGCTATGCTGTCACCGTTTCGTGAGCAACTTGAAGGGTTTCGCCAACAAGTGCAGCAAAGCTATGGCGAAGAAGCCAAAGAGCGCCATACACTCACTTATGAAATCCGCCAATTACAGCAGTTAAATAATCAAATGACCAAAGAAGCGGTCAACTTAACTCGAGCCCTAAAAGGAGATAACAAAATCCAAGGGAACTGGGGGGAAACGATTTTAACGCGGATTTTAGAAGTTTCAGGGCTGCGAAAAGGCAGTGAATTTGAAACTCAGGTGAGTATCAACACTGGCTTCAATAGCCGATACCAACCCGATGTGATTATCCATCTTCCTGAAGGCAAGGATGTGGTGGTCGATGCGAAAATGTCGCTGGTGGCTTATGAACACTATTTTAATAGTGATGACCCAGAACAGCAGCAGCAAGGCATAAAAGAGCATGTGGCTTCCATTCGTAACCATATGAAAATGCTCAGTCGCAAGGACTACCATCAATTACCGGGAGTTCGCTCTTTAGATTATGTGCTCATGTTTATTCCGATTGAGCCTGCGTATTTATTAGCATTAAAAGAAGCGCCTGAACTACTTGATGAAGGATTAAAACTGAATATCATGTTGGTTTGCCCATCCACCTTGCTGGTGGCAGTGCGTACCATTAATAATTTATGGCGCTATGAACGGCAAGAGCAAAATGCTCAAGAAATCGCAGATAGAGCCGCTAAAATGTACGATAAGCTGCGTTTATTTATTGATGATATGCAGGTATTGGGCTCGAGTTTAGAGAAAGCAAATCACACTTATTCTTCAGCAATGAAGCGCCTTGCTGAAGGCCGAGGTAATTTGCTTGCTCAAGCGGAAAGTTTTAAAGAGTTAGGTGTGGAAGTTAAGCAATCTATAGACCCTCAGCTAGCTGAGCGGGCTGACAAGTCTAATTGTGCGGAATCTTAGAGTTATAATAGGGTTTTCACTCAAAGGCTGGTACACTTCACAAAAAAGTTTGAACGATTAACAGGCATAATAGAAATGACCGAACCAACAAAAGAAACCATCGATTTTGGTTTCCGTACTGTAGAGAAAGAAGAAAAAGCTGGCCTAGTAGCAAATGTTTTTCACTCTGTAGCCTCTAAATATGACCTGATGAATGACTTAATGTCTTTTGGTATTCATCGTATCTGGAAACGTTTCACAATCGAAGCGAGTGGTGTGCGTCGTAATCAACGCGTACTTGACCTTGCTGGTGGAACTGGTGACCTCACTGCAAAATTCTCTCGCCTTGTGGGTGAAAAAGGTGAAGTGGTTCTCGCAGATATTAACGATTCAATGTTAAAAATGGGACGCGAGAAACTGCGCGATTTAGGCATTGTTGGTAATGTTAATTACGTACAAGCTAACGCAGAAGAGTTGCCATTCCCTGATAACTATTTTGACTGTATTACCATCTCTTTTGGTTTACGTAACGTCACCGATAAAGATAAAGCATTACGCTCCATGTTCCGTGTATTGAAGCCAGGTGGACGCCTGTTAGTGCTTGAGTTCTCTAAACCAATTCTTGAACCACTGAACAAAGCTTACGATGCTTACTCATTCCATATTTTACCGCGTATCGGTCAAGTGATTGTGAATGATCCTGAAAGCTATCGTTACCTCGCTGAATCTATCCGTATGCACCCAAATCAAGAAACCTTGAAAGGGATGATGGAAAACGCAGGTTTTGAGCAAGTCTCTTATGACAATATGACCGGTGGTATTGTTGCATTACATAAAGGGTTTAAATTCTAAGATGGAAGCACCATCAGCGCATATTGAAAATCCTAATACTGTTTTATATTCCTTGATGACGGCATTAATGGAAACCTCCTTGAACCATATGTTGTTCAAGGAAAAAGTCCTGCAACCTGCAAGAATGCGTTTAGCAGGTAAAGTGATGGGGATTGAGCTTAAAGAGCTGAATAAAACTCTGACACTTATTTTTGCTGAAAATCATGTAGATGTATTAAGTGAATGGCAGGAACCTGCAGATTGCACTATCAAAACGTCACTGTTTACGTTGATTAAGTTGAAAGATAAGCAGCAGCTTTCACAACTTATCAATAATGGCGACATTGTGATTGAAGGCGATATGCAAATTGTTCAACACTGGTCTTCATTACTGGATTTAGCTATCTGGAACCCAGCTCATTATTTATCGCCTTATATTGGTGATATTGCGGCAGAAGGCATCAGTAAAGTGTTGGGTAAAGGAGCTTGCCTCGCTTCTCGATTAGTTAGTCGTCAAAAAACATACGTTAAAGACATTATTCTAGAAGAGTGGAAAATGGCACCAAGTCAGCTGGAATTAGTGCACTTTAGCGATGAAGTTGAGCAGGTTTCAAATTCAATGAGTCAGTTAGAACAACGACTCAATCAGTTGGAGGAGAAGAATGACTCCCGGTGAAATAAAACGTCTTTACTTCATTATTCGGGTATTTCTCTCTTATGGACTAGATGAGCTGATCCCTAAAATTAAGCTGACATTGCCTTTAAGAATCGGGCGGTTAGGTTTTTTCTGGATCAAAAATAAACACAAAGATAAAGATCTTGGTGAACGGTTACGTTTAGCATTGCAAGAATTAGGACCGGTTTGGATAAAATTTGGTCAAATGCTTTCGACCCGCCGAGATTTATTCCCTCCTGCAATTGCTGATCAATTGTCATTGTTACAAGACAAAGTGGCGAGTTTCGATGGTAAATTAGCCCGTCGTTATATTGAAGAGTCACTCGGTGGTCCATTAGAGCAGTGGTTTGATAACTTTGATGAGCAGGCTCTTGCCTCTGCATCGATCGCCCAAGTTCATACTGCAACATTGAAAGAAAATGGCAAAGATGTTGTTTTGAAAGTTATTCGCCCTGATATTTTGCCTGTCATCAAAGCGGACATTAAGCTGATGTACCGTATTGCCAATTGGGTTCCTCTTCTTCCTGATGGACGACGTTTACGTCCTAAAGAAGTTGTGCGCGAGTACGAGAAAACCTTGATTGATGAGCTAAATCTTCTTCGCGAATCTGCTAACGCTATCCAGTTACGACGCAACTTTGAAAACAGCTCTATGCTGTATATCCCAGAAGTTTACCCTGATTATTGCCGTGAAAACGTGATGGTCATGGAGCGTATCTACGGTATTCCTGTTTCGGATATTGAGGCATTAGAAGCGCAAGGTACGAACATGAAATTGCTGGCAGAGCGGGGCGTAAAAGTCTTCTTTACTCAAGTATTTCGTGACAGTTTCTTCCACGCAGATATGCACCCGGGCAACATTTTTGTTAGTTACGATCATCCAGAAGATCCGCTCTACATTGGTATTGATTGTGGGATCGTGGGTTCGCTTAACAAAGAAGATAAGCGCTATTTAGCTGAAAACTTTATTGCCTTCTTTAATCGTGACTATCGTAAAGTCGCTGAATTGCATGTGGATTCTGGTTGGGTTCCGCCAGATACTAATGTTGAAGATTTTGAGTTTGCTATTCGCACCGTTTGTGAGCCTATCTTTGAAAAGCCATTAGCTGAGATTTCATTTGGGCATGTGTTATTGAATCTGTTCAATACCGCTCGTCGATTTAATATGGAAGTTCAGCCGCAATTGGTGTTATTGCAGAAAACCTTATTGTACGTTGAAGGTCTTGGTCGTCAGTTATACCCGCAGTTGGATTTATGGAAAACAGCAAAACCATTCTTAGAGGATTGGATCCATAGCCAAGTGGGTATTCCGGCTATTACCAAAGCGTTAAAGGAAAAAGCGCCATATTGGGCAGAGAAAATGCCAGAAATCCCTGATTTGATCTATGGGGCATTAAAGCAGCACCGTTTCTTGCAGTCCAATATTGAACAGCTTACACAAGAGTTAAAGCACCAACGCACTAAACAACGTAAATCACAGTACCTATTAGGAATTGGGGCGACCTTTATTCTTTGTGGTAGCTTATTCTTTATTTCTGACTTAACCCGAATTGCAGCAGCATTTATGGCTGTAGGTGCATTGTCGTGGCTTGTAGGTTGGTGTAAAGGAGAGGATAATTAAGTAGACTTTGTTTTGCGACAAGTTTATAAGGCTGTGATCATTTCCGTATTTAGCGTTGGTTGTATATAATAGAGTTAGTTACAATTGATCCCAAAACTATAGAGGTATTAACAATGGAATCAACTTTTGCAATGGCTGCTTTCGGTAGTCCTTGGCAATTAATTATCATTGCTTTGCTTATCATTTTAATTTTCGGCACCAAGAAATTACGTTCTTTAGGTTCTGATCTGGGCGAATCACTTAAGGGCTTCAAAAAAGCAATGAGCGATGATGAAGCTGCAAAAGCGAAAGCAGAGCAAGAGAAGCAAGATGCTGATTTTGCACCGAAAAACATCACTGAACAACAGGCTCCTGAGAAAAAAGACAGCCCAGTTGAGAGCAAAAATAAAGAGCAGGGATAAACCGTGTTTGACATAGGTTTTAGTGAACTACTGCTAGTTGCGATCATCGGTCTTGTGGTATTAGGCCCCCAACGTCTACCAGTGGCAGTGAGAACTGTTGCTGGTTGGATTCGTGCTATGCGCTCTATGGCTGCTAATGTCCAGAATGAGCTATCACAAGAACTGAAATTGCAAGAACTGCAAGAGACTCTTAAAAAAGTTGAAGAGAAGGCGGGTTTGGAAACTCTTTCTCCGGAACTTAAAAAGTCGATGGATGACCTGCGTCATGCTGCTTTGTCTTTACAAAGCGGTTATCAGGCAACAACCAATGATGTCCAATCTGAGTTGAACAAAGCAAAAGAGATCACAGAAAACTACGATGCTGCGGTAAAGGAATCCCATGCTAGTTCTTCGCAAACTCAAGAGTCAGATCCTGACCCTGAGTATGCTGCTAAGATGGCTGCCGTTGTTGAAGAAAAACCTGCTTCAGCAACACCAACAGACTCTAAGCCACTCGATGCTAAAGTAACAAACTCCAATCAAACAGAAAGTGAAAAATAACACATGGCTGTCAATGATGCTCAACCACTTATTAGCCACCTGATTGAACTAAGAAAGCGGCTACTAAACTGTTTGATTACGGTATTAATCGTCTTTGCGGCGCTCGCTTATTTTTCAAATGATATTTATCGCCTTGTTGCTGCGCCTTTGATTGATAAGCTGCCTGTTGGTTCTCAAATGAGTGCGACAGACGTAGCATCGACGTTTTTTACTCCGATTAAACTAACCATGATGGTATCTGTATTTGTTTCGATACCCGTCATTTTGTACCAGGTCTGGGCATTTATCGCGCCTGCGCTGTATAAGCATGAACGTCGATTAATGCTGCCGTTACTGGTATCAAGTAGCTTCCTATTTTATTTAGGAATGGCTTTTGCTTACTTTGTGGTATTCCCGTTAGCTTTTGGTTTTTTTGTAAAAACAACACCAGAAAGTGTTAACTTTATACCTGATATCAGCAAATACCTCAGTTTTGTCATGACATTGTTCATGGCATTCGGGGCTGCGTTTGAAGTACCAATTGCGATTATTTTACTATGCTGGACTGGCGTAACGACTCCAGAATCACTTAGACGTAAACGTCCATATATCTTAGTGGGTGCGTTTATTGTCGGGATGTTCCTGACTCCGCCAGATGTTTTATCACAAACTCTACTTGCAGTACCGATGTATTTGCTGTTTGAGCTTGGGGTATTACTGTCTAATTTCTATGTTGGCAAAGGTCGACGTAGAGGTGATGACGAAGAAGAAGAGCCTGAAGAATAATCACGGTGACAACATTATTGTGAAATAAAAAGCCCATTCAATCGATGGGCTTTTTTTATGCCAGTTTGAAGCAAACATATCGTGAAAAACTTATTCAGACTCTTTTCTAAATTGCGTATTATCAATGACTTTTGCGACAGTGGTATTTAAGATGTTAAGCAAGAGGATTGAGCGCGACTCACCATTTGGTTCATTGAAGATGGCCTTAACGCCGGCAAAAATACCTTCAGTAATGACAACACTATCTCCCTGAGAGGGGAGATCCGGTGATTGAGTATGGCTGACGGGCGTTTGTTGTATGAGTTCAATTATCTCTTCAGGAACTTCAGCCGGTAATGCGCCAAAGCGAATAAAGTGGCTGACACCGCGTGTAGATTGGATGGTGGTTGTATGAATTTGCTCATGGTCGAATTTCACAAACAGGTAATTGGGGAATAACGCTTCAGTAATAACTGTGCGCTTGCCTCGAACGACTTTCTCCATTTCAGTCATTGGAGTCATACAAGTCACATGCTGTCGAGTTAAGTGCTCAACCGCTCTATCCAGTTGCCCTCGTTTGCAATACAGCAAATACCATTTTTCCATTTTTTGATCCCATCCAACAAATTTATGCTCATGATAACAAATTAAGGCATAAGAATGTGACTAATGATGAGTTGCACAATATTATTCATCTACACAAGTATAGATTAATTCGATAGTTACGAAATTAGATACACAATAAACATAGCAGTTAATACACTTTTTGTAGGAGACACCATGGATATCTTTTTACTGAGTAATGGCAAACTTTCCGGCAACCCTGTATGGCTAAGTTACGCATTACCAAGAATTAGCGAAATGATTGAACGTAAACAGATTAAGTCAGCAGTATTAGTGCCTTATGCTGTTTTACGTGGTTCTCACGATGAGCGTGCAGAGCAGTTAAGCGATGCTTTAGGCATTAAGGTAACTTCGATTGAACATTTTGAAAGCCCAGTCGAAGCCATCGAACAAGCAGAATGTATTCTTGTGAGTGGCGGTAATACATGGTGGTTAAACAAATGCTTGCATGAGAATGGCTTAATTGTTGCTATCCAACGTGCAGTACGTGAACGCGGTGTACCTTACATTGGTTGGAGTGCGGGTTGTAACGTGGCGACCCCAAGTATTCGTACAACGAATGATATGCCTGTGAGCAATGCGGTTATCATGCCGTCTTTAGGGCTGTTTCCAATGCAAATTAACCCACATTATATCGATGCGCATATTTCTGGGCATATGGGTGAAACACGAGATGAGCGCTTACAAGAATTCTGTGTTATTAACCCTCATGAAGTTGTTGTCGCGTTACGCGAAGGTAGCGGATTACAGATCAAAGGAAATGAATTAAGCTACTTCAGTGGTAAAAATGAAGGTTTCAAGCTGTTTCAGCACAACAAAACATTCCCTGAGCAATTTGATACCGTATCATTAAAGGATTATGTTCCGTTTGATTGCAAGTAAAGTGATATACTTAATCTGAAGATATTGATTATTAAGTATGTTTAACAGCAACTTGTAACCTTGGCTGGGAACCTTATAATGAGGTTCCCCCTGTAATAGTAAAAGAAGATAATGAAATACCGTGACCTTAGAGATTTCATCGCGCAGCTTGAAAAGCAAGGCGAACTAAAACGCATTACGATGGAAGTCGACCCTTATTTGGAAATGACTGAAATCGCAGATCGTACACTAAGAGCAGGGGGACCAGCCTTACTATTCGAAAACCCTAAAGGCTATAATATGCCCGTTCTGTGTAACTTGTTTGGTACAACCAAGCGCGTTGCTATGGGAATGGGGCAAGAAGATATTAAAGCCTTACATGATGTGGGTAAGTTGCTCGCTTTCTTGAAAGAACCGGATCCTCCTAAGGGTTTTCGTGACTTAATGGACAAGTTGCCGAAATTCAAACAAGTGCTGAATATGCCAGCTAAACGCTTAAGCTCAGCGCCTTGTCAGGAAGAAATTTGGGCAGGTGATGATGTTGATCTGACTAAGATCCCCGTTATGCATTGCTGGCCGGAAGATGCTGCGCCACTGATTACTTGGGGTTTAACGGTCACTAAAGGTCCCCATAAAGAACGCCAAAATTTAGGTATCTATCGCCAGCAAGTCCTTGGCAAAAATAAAGTTATTATGCGTTGGTTATCTCATCGTGGTGGTGCGCTGGATTTCCAGGAGTGGTGTCAGGCACATCCAGGTGAACGATTCCCAGTCGCTGTGGCGCTAGGTGCTGACCCCGCAACGATTTTAGGCGCAGTGACACCAGTTCCTGATACGCTATCTGAATATGCTTTTGCTGGGTTACTCCGAGGCAATAAAACGGAAGTCGTAAAGTGTATTTCTAACGACTTAGAGGTTCCTGCAGGGGCGGAAATTATCCTTGAAGGATATATTGAACCGGGCGAAATGGCACCAGAAGGCCCTTACGGTGACCACACTGGTTATTATAACGAGATTGATGACTTCCCAGTATTTACTGTGACTCATGTGACTCAACGTCGCGATGCGATTTATCACTCTACCTATACAGGCCGTCCACCAGATGAACCTGCAGTATTAGGGGAAGCGCTGAACGAAGTTTTAGTGCCTATTTTGCAAAAGCAGTTCCCTGAAATTGTGGATTTCTATTTGCCACCAGAAGGTTGTTCCTATCGTCTGGCGGTTGTTACCATGAAAAAACAGTATGCAGGACACGCAAAAAGAGTAATGATGGGCGTCTGGTCTTACCTGCGCCAATTTATGTATACGAAGTTCGTGATTGTTTGTGATGATGATATCAATGCTCGTGATTGGAAAGATGTTATTTGGGCCATCACAACACGTATGGATCCTGCTCGTGATACTGTCATGATGGAAAACACGCCGATTGATTATCTCGATTTTGCATCACCGATTTCTGGGCTTGGTTCCAAAATGGGAATGGATGCGACCAATAAATGGCCGGGAGAAACCAACCGTGAATGGGGACGCCCTATTGTCATGACGCAGAGTGTCAAATCCCGCGTAGATGATATCTGGGAACAGTTAAATATTATTGAAAAGTAAGAGGAAAATCATGGCAACTTTGAGCTGTAAAGTCACATCTGTTGAATCTATCACGGATACAGTTTATCGGGTTATTTTGTTGCCAGACGGACCTTTTCATTTTAAAGCGGGTCAATATCTTATGGTCGTTATGGATGAAAGAGACAAACGACCATTCTCTATGGCTTCTACTCCCGAAAATAATCAATCTATCGAACTGCATATTGGCGCGTCGGAATTTAATTTATACGCTATGGCGGTGATGGATCGCATTTTAGAACAGCAACGTATTGATATTGATATTCCTCACGGTAAAGCGTGGTTCCGCGAAAATAGCCAAAACCCGATGATCTTGATCGCAGGCGGTACCGGCTTCTCTTATACCCATTCTATTCTATTGGCTGCTTTGGCTGAAAACCCTCAACGGGATATTACTTTCTATTGGGGCGGTCGCCAGTTAGAGCATTTGTATGACCTCGGTGAATTGCAGGCTATTAGTGAGCGTTATCCTAATCTGAAAGTGGTTCCTGTTGTCGAGCAACCGGATGAAAATTGGCGTGGAAGAACAGGAACTGTTTTGAGTACCGTGCTAGAAGATTTCGGTGACTTATCTGGGCATGATATTTATATTGCGGGTCGTTTTGAGATGGCGAAGATTGCGCGGGATAGGTTTTGTAATGAGAGGGGGGCAAAGTCCACCCAGTTGTTCGGCGATGCCTTCGACTTTTTGTGATTTGAGTATCCCCGTCATATTTCAAGCCACAGGGGTGTTAGCTTCATAAAGCTACCCTATCACATACTCCAGTATGCTCAAGGGATAGCTTTACTTGCCGCCTACCTGTGACCTGAACTATTTAGGGGATGGACTGAGTTGTATTCAATATTCTGGTTGATTGGTTGATTGGTTGATTGATTGATTTCACTGAGCTGGTTCGTGGATAAAAAAATCCCGCCCCTGACTAGGCGGGAACATTGCAAGATACGACAATGTAACGGCAAAATGAATTAGACTCTTTCGATAATTGTGGCGATGCCTTGCCCAAATCCAATACACATTGTAGCTAAACCAAACTGCTTATCATGTTGTTCTAACTGATTAAGTAACGCAGTTGTGATCCTTGCGCCAGAGCAACCGAGAGGGTGCCCTAAAGCGATTGCTCCACCACTTAAATTCACTTTCTGATCCACTTGGCTTTCTGAAATTTGCAGCCCTTTTAGGCAAGCAATAGACTGAGCCGCGAAAGCTTCATTAAGTTCAATAATATCAATATCATTCAACGTCAGCCCCGCACGCTTTAATGCTAATTCAGTGGCAGGAACTGGCCCAAAACCCATGATTGAAGGATCGCAACCAACCACGGCCATGGCGCGAATTTTTGCACGAGGTTTCAATCCATGCAGTTTGGCATAAGACGCACTGGCAAGTAGCATGGCTGAAGCACCATCGGACAGTGCTGACGAATTACCTGCGGTCACGGTACCACTGACAGGGTCGAAAGCGGGTCTTAATGCAGCAAGTCCTTCCAAATTGGCATCAAAACGGATGACTTCGTCATAGTTGATTGAAATAAGATTGCCATCAGCGTCATGTCCTGAAATCGGAACGATTTCACGGCTAAATTTACCATTCTTAGTTGCCGCTGCCGCGCGTTGGTGAGATCTCAATGCAAAGGCATCTTGTTCTTCGCGACTGATTTTATACATTTTGGCGAGCATTTCGGCAGTTAAACCCATGGCTCCAGAGGCTTTTGCTACGCGTAATGTGAGCTTTGGATTGAAATCAATACCGTGAGTCATTGGAACATGACCCATATGCTCAACACCTCCAATCAAAACGGAATGTGCATCTCCAGTCATAATGAAACGGCTTGCGTCATGAATGGCTTGCATCGAAGAACCACATAGGCGATTGACCGTGACCGCAGGAACTGTATGAGGAATATCAGTCAATAAAGCGGCATTTTTTGCGATGTTAAAACCTTGCTCTAAGGTTTGCTGAACACATCCCCAAATAATGTCATCCAACTCTTTCTTTTTCGCATTGGGATTGCGTTCAAAAATTGCATTCATCAGGTGTGCAGAGAGGTCTTCTGCTCTTACATGACGAAATACACCGCCTTTGGAACGGCCCATTGGTGTGCGTATACCATCAATAATGAAGACATTTTCCATAGGATTAACCTCTCGCAACTTTTTTAACATCAATAGCCACAACCGGTGGCTGCGGATAGTATCTGGCGTTAGTGGCCGCTTTTTCTTTCAATCCATTTGGAACTTGATAAAGCGGGCTTAAATGGGAGTAGGACTCCGCAGTTTTGACATAAGACTGGCTACCGAGTGTATCAAGATAGCAGAAAACACCTCCGCGGAATGGCGGGAAACCAAGTCCATAAACTAGCGCAATATCGGCATCTGAAGGGCTTTGTATAATGCCTTCTTCAAGGCAGCGAACCACTTCGTTCACCATTGGCGCCATCATTCGAGCAATAATTTCATCTTTAGTAAATGAACGCTTACTTTGGCGAATCGAACTTAATAATTCATCGGTTTTTGGGTCATCAATTTTCTTTGGTTTTCCTTTTTTATCTTTTTCATATTGATAAAAGCCTTTGCCATTTTTCTGACCAAAACGTTGTTGTTCAAACATAATATCGATGGCGTTCTTACCGACTTTTTGCATTCTTTGCGGAAATCCTTGAGCCATGACTTGCTCTGCATGAAATGCGGTATCAATCCCGACAACATCAAGTAGATAAGCCGGCCCCATTGGCCAACCAAATTCTTTTTCCATGACTTTATCGATTTCTCTAAAATCGGCGCCATCTTGAAGTAATAAGTTAAACCCAGCGAAATAAGGGAAAAGAACGCGGTTAACGAAAAAGCCAGGGCAGTCATTTACAACAATAGGGGTTTTTCCCATTTTATTCGCATAAGCAACCACTTTAGCGATGGTGGCATCACTGGTTTTTTCACCTCGAATAATTTCGACCAAAGGCATGCGATGAACAGGATTGAAAAAATGCATACCACAGAAGTTTTCTGGGCGTTTAAGAGAGTTCGCTAGTTCAGTGATTGGAATAGTTGAAGTATTTGAAGCCAGTATAGTCTCTGATGTGATTAGTGATTCCACTTCGGATAACACGGCGGCTTTTATTTTAGGGTTTTCAACGACAGCTTCAACGATCACCTGAGAATTATCAATGCCAGCATAAGATAAAGACGGATGGATAGAGGCTAAGGTTGTTGCCATATTATCTGCAGTGATTTTTCCTCGTTCAAATTGACCATTAAGCAGCTTTCTAGCTTCATCAATACCTAAATCTAAGGATTTCTCATTGATATCCTTCATCAGAACGGGAACACCCTTGCTCGCAGATTGATAAGCAATACCTCCACCCATAATGCCTGCACCCAGTACAGCTGCGTGTGCCGGTGCAGTAGAGGAACCTGCGATTTTTTTACTGGTCGATTTAACCTGTTGGTCATTCAGAAAAACGCTAACTAATGCACGAGCAACATCACTATGAGCCAGCGGGACGAAAGCAGCAGTTTCATGTTTCAGAGCTTCATCTCGAGTGCAGTTTGCAGCTTTCTCGATAGTATTGACTGCACTCATTGGTGCTGGATAGTGTTTTCCAGCAACTTGATAGACCATACCTTTAGCAACGTTAAAGCTCATTGCTTGCTCTAGTGCGCTAAGTTTTAGCGGCTCAAGTTTTGGCTGCCGTGCTTGACGCCAATTTAATACGCCAGAAATAGCTTGTTCGATGATGTGCAAGGCTGCCTGCGGTAATTTTTCAGTTTCGACAATCGCATCCACTAAACCGAGTTTCAATGCTTGAGATCCACTAACATCTTTACCCGCAGTGATAATTTCCAGAGCGCTATCAAGACCAATAAGTCGAGGCAAACGGACTGATCCGCCAAAGCCAGGCATAATTCCTAACTTTGTTTCAGGTAAGCCAATTCTGGCATCGGGTGACGCAATTCTAAAATCGGTAGCGAGTACACACTCACATCCACCGCCTAGGGCATAACCATTAATTGCGCTAATAGTTGGAACAGGGAGATCTTCAAGGCGATTAAATATACTATTCGCGTAACCAAGCCAGTCACTGAGGGTTTCTTTGGATGCTTCGAATAGAGATAAAAATTCTTTAATATCTGCGCCAACAATAAAAGCGGGTTTATCTGAGCGCAAAATAACGCCTTGTAAATCGCTTTGTTGTTCGAGTACTGCAACTGCTTCATCAAGTGAAGCGACGGTATGAGTATCCAATTTATTGATTGGTCCTGATGAGTTAAACACCAGTTCTGCAATACCTTTTTTCAACCATTGAATAGAGATTGTCTCACTTTGATAAAGCATGCTTTTCTCCTTTATGTGGCGGTCTTATCTGGTATGACCAGATGAAAATCAGTGTGACGATAATGTTAATTAAATGCAAATGATTAATAACAAAACTGGAAGGCGGCTCACAGGAATTAAGGTAAATAACACAAGGTGAAAATGATATTTCTATTAATAATCAATGTATTAATCTTATCTTGTCATTGAGTGCATACACGTTATTAGCAGAACGTGATAAGCTTGATTTTTCTAACTAATACTGAAAGGTTGAACGAAATGGAAAAACTGGCTGGACTCTACGCAGAACATATTAAAACGCTACAAAAAACGACTCAGCAAGTTTTGCAACGCAGTAAATTAGATGCCATCTTGATTCATTCAGGAGAGCCAATTCGCATTTTCCTCGATGATAGTGACTACCCATTTAAAGTGAATCCACATTTCAAAGCATGGGTTCCAGTGACGGACGTCCCGCATTCTTGGTTATTAGTCGATGGAGTGAATAAACCGAAGTTATGGTTTTACTCACCAGTTGATTATTGGCATAGCGTTGAACCTTTACCAACTAGCTTCTGGACGAAAGAAGTTGAGCTTATTCATCTGAAAAATGCGGATGAAATTAAAGGCTTTTTAGCGAATTTACCGAAAGAGCATCTAGCTTATATCGGCTCCTCTGCAAACAAAGCCGAATCTTTAGGTATTTCGACACACAATATCAACCCAAAACCTGTACTCGATTATTATCACTATCACCGTTCATATAAGACAGACTATGAGCTGTACTGCATGCGCGAAGCCCAAAAAATGGCGGTGAATGGTCACTTATCAGCTTTCGAAGCTTTTCAAGCTGGGGCAAGTGAGTTTGATATTAATATTAGCTATTTAGAAGCGACAGGGCATCGTGATACGAATGTGCCTTACGGTAACATTGTAGCTTTAAATGAAAATGCAGCCGTGCTTCACTACACTAAATTACAGCAAACGGTTCCGAGTGAATTACGTAGCTTCTTGATTGATGCTGGTGCTGAGTATAACGGTTATGCCGCTGATATTACTCGTACTTATGCCGCTAAGAACAAAAGCGAATTTGCAGAATTAGTTGCAGATTTGAATACAGAACAACTCGCTTTGATCGCTTCAATTAAAGCTGGCGTGCGTTATACCGATTACCATGTAGATATGCATCACCGTATTGCGAAATTACTTACTAAGCATGGAATTGTGAAAGGGATTAGCGAAGATGCTATGGTTGAAAATGGTTTAACAACACCATTTTTACCACACGGATTAGGTCATCCATTAGGTTTGCAAGTTCATGATGTAGCAGGTTTTATGCAGGATGAAGATGGTACTCATTTAGCAGCGCCGAAAATGTATCCATTCTTACGCTGTACTCGTATTTTGGAACCAAGAATGGTGTTAACTATCGAACCGGGTCTTTACTTTATTGAGTCCTTGCTTTCTGCCTGGCGTACAGGGGAGTTCAGTCAGCACTTTAATTGGGATAAAATCGAGCACTTCAAACCTTACGGTGGTATTCGAATTGAAGATAATATCGTTATCCATCATAACCATATTGAAAATATGACTCGAGATTTGCATTTACCGTAATGAAAGCGTACTCAATTCCGGCAGAAACGATCTCTTTTTCGGAAGAGATCAAAAAAAGCCGTTTTATTACTTATATCGCTCATACGGAGGGTATTGACGCTGCGAAAGATTATATTCAATCGATTAAAGCGCAATACCCCGATGCCCGGCACCATTGCTGGGCATTTGTTGCGGGGCGACCTGATGATTCCCAGCAATTAGGTTTTTCCGATGATGGAGAGCCTACGGGAACGGCAGGTAAACCCATTATGGCGCAGCTATTAGGTAGCAACTTAGGTGAGATCACTTGCGTTGTTGTGCGTTATTTTGGTGGAATAAAGCTAGGTACGGGTGGGTTAGTCCGTGCTTATGGCAGTGGGGTTCAGCAGGCGCTGAAGTTGCTCCCAACACAAACTAAAGTCCCTCAAAAAATCTTCAATGTGGTATGTGATTACTCACTTATCAATGGAGTTGAGCAATTATTAGCTCAGGTAAATGGTACTATATTGCTCAGTGATTATAATGAGTCTGTATCTTTGCAAATTTCTATTCCTGCTACTTGTGAGCAGGAGGTCAATGATAAATTACGTGATATCAGTCGTGGGGAAGTTACTCTCTTAGAACCGTCACAAGAGCAAACAGCATAGCAAGGAACCGGCCGAATGCATTTTCGCGCAATAACTCGTATTGTCGGGTTACTCGTCATTATCTTCTCTTTTACTATGGTCATACCTGGTATTGTCGCACTGATATATCGCGATGGTGCGGGACGAGCATTCAGTCAAACTTTTATAACGGCGTTGCTGATAGGGCTTTTTTTATGGCTGCCTACGCGAAATAGTCGACATGAATTAAAAGCAAAAGAAGGTTTTTTAATTGTTGTTCTGTTTTGGACGGTGCTAGGGAGTGTCGGGGCACTGCCGTTTATCTTCTCTGAAAAACCCAATTTATCTGTTACAGATGCCTTCTTTGAGTCCTTTTCTGGGCTAACAACCACCGGTGCAACAACTCTGACGGGATTAGACTCTCTTCCGAAAGCGATCTTATTCTATCGGCAGATGCTGCAATGGCTTGGAGGGATGGGGATCATTGTACTCGCCGTCGCGATTTTGCCTCTCTTAGGTGTCGGGGGAATGCAGCTCTATCGTGCAGAGATGCCGGGGCCATTAAAAGATAACAAAATGCGTCCGCGAATTGCGGAAACGGCAAAAACCCTTTGGCTTATTTATGTGTTGCTAACTATCGCGTGTGCGATTGCATTATGGATCGCCGGTATGGATGTGTTCGATGCGATATCACACAGTTTTTCAACCATCGCGATCGGTGGGTTTTCTACTCATGATGCCAGCATAGGCTACTTTAATAGTCCTTCCATTAATACCATTATTGGCGTGTTTCTAATTATCTCGGGTTGTAACTTTGGCTTGCACTTTGCGGTTTTAACGGGAAGAAGCCTCGGAATTTATTGGCGCGACCCTGAATTTAGAATGTTCATCAGTTTCCAGTTTGTTCTAGTCGTGATCTGTACCGCGGTGCTGATGTATCACTCCGTATATGCTGGCTTTGGGCAAACGTTGGATCAAGCCTTTTTCCAAGTGGTCTCGATGGCGACTACTGCGGGTTTCACCACTGACAGTTTTTCTGGCTGGCCGCTGTTCTTGCCAATGCTTCTACTATGTGCGGCGTTTGTCGGTGGTTGTGCAGGGTCAACGGGTGGGGGATTAAAAGTGATTCGTATCCTTTTACTGTTCCTGCAAGGTTCCCGAGAGTTAAAACGATTAGTGCATCCTAATGCGGTCTATACCATTAAATTAGGACAACGGGCGCTGCCAGAAAGGATCATTGAAGCTGTCTGGGGATTCTTCTCTGCTTATGCTTTAGTTTTCGTGGTTAGCTTGCTGCTTTTAATCGCCACTGGGGTGGATGAGTTTTCTGCATTCTCAGCGATTGCGACAACGTTGAATAACTTAGGCCCTGGCTTAGGTACTGTTGCTGATAACTTCACGACAATGAATCCTGCAGGTAAATGGATTTTAGTTGTCACGATGCTGTTTGGTCGTTTGGAAGTGTTTACTTTATTAGTATTACTGACCCCTACTTTCTGGCGTGAGTAATATAGCTGCGCCGCTAACGTATATAGATAGTAACGATTAGGAATAAAAATGAGTTATCTACTTTTGCACTCAAGCACCGATGGGCAAACCAAAAAAATCATACTTAAAATGGCAGATCAATTACGTCGCGCTGGGCGTGAGTGTGATATTCGTGATTTGAATTCAGATAAAAGCTTTAACTTATTTGCTTACGAAAAGGTGCTAGTGGGAGCTTCTATTCGTTATGGACATTTCAATAAGCAGTTAGTACGTTTTGCCACAACCCATCAGACTCAGCTTAATTCGATGAAAACGGGGTTCTTTGCCGTTAACCTTACAGCAAGAAAAGAAGGCAAGAATACCGTTGAGACGAATGCCTATACTCGTAAGTTCTTAGAGAAGTGTCCATGGCAGCCTACCGTGAAGTCTGTTTTTGCAGGCGCGCTGTTTTACCCTCGCTATAAATGGTTTGATAGAGTGATGATCCGGCTCATTATGAAAATGACAGACGGACCAACCGACCCAAATACAGAAATTGAATATACCAATTGGGATAATGTTGCGGCTTTCGCAACTGAATTTGATAATCTCTAGCTCGATATTTAAACGAATCGTGGTTGTTTTGCACGATTTGTTTAAAAAGGAAACGGTTGAATAAAAATATTCAAAAAACACTTGCGAGATTTTTCGAGCTCCCTATAATGCGCATCCGTTGTCACGACAAACCGGCTCGAAGAAAACCTCGAAGCCCCGTGATAACAGAGGTGAAGAAAGAAAATAGTTGAAAATAATCGCTTGACTTTCTAAATAAAAAACGTAGTATACGACACCTCGCGACAACGACCTAAAGTCGATAATCAAAAGATTAAGTCGCACCGCTCTTTAACAATTTATCAGACAATCTGTGTGGGCACTCACAGGACACTATCAAAAAAATATTTGATTTTAAGTCTTGAAGAGTGACTAACACGTTAATTCATATATATGAACTAATAGGTAATTTGGTTTCTTCGGAAATCAAACGACAGTAACATTCTTTGAGC